>CALGIB010000088.1 GCA_937915955.1 uncultured Pseudomonadota bacterium | reverse complement strand
GTCAGCCCCCGGAGGCCCTGCGGCACTACGCGGTCGCGGCGCAGCAGCACCGGGCGGTGGGCGCGACGGGCTCGGTGCTGGAGGAGCTGGGCGAGCGCCTGAAGGCCCTGGGCTCGGACCCGCGTCGCTGAGCGCGGCGGGCCCTTGGCCGGTCAGACCTCGACGTCGTCGTGGTAGCGCACCCGGTAGAGGTCCAGCCGACGGTCCCGCCAGTTGCGCGTGGTGCCTCGACGCCGGTGGATCCGTAGCAGCTCCAGGTCCAGGTCCTGCACGACGATGGTCTCGATGTTCTCCGAGGCCTGGGCGGCGATGCCGTCCCGCGCGAAGGGCACGTCACAGGGGGTGTACACGCCGGACTGGGCGTAGTGGACGTCCGCGTTCTCGACCATCGGGAGCGTGCCCACGCAGCCCGCGGTCACCACGTAGAGGTGGTTCTCGATGGCCCGAGCCTGCGAGCAGAGCTGCACCCGCAGGTGGCCGCTGCGGTCGTTTGTGTTGTAGGGCACGAAGAGCAGATCGGCTCCCTCGGCCGCGATCCGCCGCACCAGCTCCGGGAACTCCACGTCGTAGCAGACAGCGATCCCGACGCGGCCGCAGTCCGTGTCGAAGACCTGCAGCTTGCTGCCACCCTCGACGCCCCACCAGCGCTGCTCCGAGGGGGTGATGTGGATCTTGGCCTGGTGCTCGATCGAGCCGTCACGCCGGAACAGCCAGGCCAGGTTGAGCAGCCGGCCCTCGGTCTCGTGGAACTGGCTCCCGCCGATGACGTTGACGTTGTAGCGCAGCGCCAGCCCGCCCATCAGCTCCAGGAAGCGCGGCGTGAACTCGGCCAGGGCGCGAGCCGCCGTGCCCGGGCGGGAGTCCTCCACCAGCGAGAGCAGCTGCAGCGTGAACAGCTCGGGGAAGACGACGAAGTCGGCCTTGTAGTCGCCCGCGGTGTCCACGAAGAACTCGACCTGGGTCTCGAAGTCCTCGAACGACCGGATGCGCCGCAGGCCGTACTGAACGCAGGCCACACGCACGGTGTGGGCGTGACGACGCGTCCGTCGGCGGTCCTGCGGCAGGTCCAGGTTGACCCACTCCAGCTGCGTGGCGAAGCCCGCGCTGTCGAGGTCCGAGGGCAGGTAGCCCGGGATCAGCCCCTTGAGCGCGAAGCCGTTGGACAGCTGCGGCGTGAGGACCGGATCGACGACCTGCTTGCGCCGGACCGCGTCGACGTAGTCCGAGGGGCTCATGGTCTCGCGGTGCTGGCCGTAGCCGGGGATGCGACCGCCGATGACGATGCGGGCCAGCCCGAAGCGCCGACAGAGCTCCTTGCGCGCGTCGTAGAGCCGACGGGACAGCCGCATGCCCCGCTGCTCGGGGTGCACCTGCAGCTCGATGCCGTACAGCGTGTCGCCGTCCGGGTCGTGCCCGGAGATCATGCCGTCGTCGGCGATGGACCCCCAGTCATGCCAGTCGCTGTGGTCCTCCTCGTGCACGATCAAGGAGGCCGCCGAGGCCCACCAGCGCCCCGTCGAGCTCGACGCCCAGCTGCCCCTCTGGGAAGGTGGCGAGCTGCGCCTCGAACTGAGGGCGGGTCCACGGCGACATCCTGGGGAAGCAGGCGAGCTGGATCTCGACCACAGCCTCGAAGTCGGTGGAGCGCAGCGGGCGTACGACGAGCTTCTGCTCGAAGGCGGTGGTGTCCATGCGCAGCCCTATAGCCGGCGCCGGGTCAGGGCTGGCGCTCCACCTGCTCCCCGGAGGCCCGAACCTCGTCCAGCCAGCGCTGGGCGCGGTCCAGCTCCTCGACCAGCTGCACCTGCTCGCTCCTGAGGGCGTCGAGCCGGCGGACGCGGCCCAGGGTCTGGGCCTCGAGCACCAGAGCGTCGATGGCCTGGGCGTGCTGGCCGACGCCGATGACGGCCTTGTCGAGCTGCTTGACCTTCTGGAGCCAGCTCAGCCCGCCCAGCAGGGGCAGGACGAGGAGGGCGAGGAACAGGCGGTCGGGCAGGATGTCAGGGCCCGTCCTCCCTGTTGCTCCAAACGAGCAACTGCCCGACCGCCGCTGAGCCCTACGCGAGCGCGTTCCAGACATTCGAGGGGATCCCCACAAAAAAAGAAGAGGGCGACCCGAAGGCCGCCCTCAACGTAGCAGGCGCCCGGAGGACTACACCGGGGCGGTGCGGCTCTTGGAGTCGAGCAGCTCGAGCTTGACGATGGACATGGCGCCCGCCGTCAGGCGCTTGAACTCGTCCAGCGTGGTCATGCTCAGGGCCGTGCGGGCCAGGAACTTGGGCCGGAAGTAGAACTTGCGGTGAGCGATCTTCAGCAGCTCGAGGATCTCGGCGCTGCTCAGGTGCTCCTCCCAGCAGGCGGGCACCTCGACGCCGCAGAGCGGGTCCTTCATCATCTGGTCCCAGCAGTCCGCCGCGTACAGGCCCTTCTTGGCGCCCTCCTCGAAGGACTCGGTGCCGGGGTAGGGCGAGAAGACGGCGAAGACCGCGTAGTCCGCGTCCAGCTTCAGCATCTCGTCCAGGTTGACGATGGCCTCGTCCATGGTCCGCTCGTGCGGGCCGCCCAGCATGATGTAGGCGACGCTGCGGACGCCCTCCTCGCGGCACCACTTGAAGACGCGGTGCACGTCGTCGGTGTCGCAGTGCTTGCCCCAGGCGTCCAGGCCCTCGTTGTTGGTGGACTCGACCCCGAAGTGGATCTTGTTGCAGCCCATCTCGCCGCAGCGGCGGATCTGCTCACGGGTGGTGCCCGCGATGGTGGTCTTGTAGGACCACTGGAACTTCAGGCCACGCTTCTCGATGCCGTCGCAGAACTTGAGCACCCACTGGGAGTTCGGCGTGAACAGGTCGTCGATGAACATCAGCTCGCCGATGCCCAGCGAGATGCAGTGCTCGACCTCATCCAGGATGCTCTCGATGTTGCGGATCCGGTACTGCCGCTTGTAGGTCAGGCAGAAGGGGCAGCTGTGGGGGCAGCCGCGGCTGGTGATGGCCGTGGTGACCATCGGCGCCTTGGTGCCGGGCAGGTAGTAGTCCTGGTACCGGATCCGGCTGCGGTCGGGCCAGGGGTAGGCGTCCAGGCGCTTGGTCGACTTGCGGTCGGCGTTCTTGACGACCGTGCCGTCCTTGTCCTTGAACCAGACGCCGTTGATGCCCTCGAAGGACTTGCCCTCGTTGTAGGCGTTGACCATGTCGACGAAGGTGTCCTCGCCGTCACCGGTGGCCATCGCGTCCACGCCGTCCAGCTGGATCGCGTACTCGGGGAACATCGAGCAGTGCGGCCCGCCAATCACGATCGTCGCGTCGGGGTTGATCTTGCGGACGATGTTGATCGTCTGCTGCACGTCCGGCAGGGAGTGCGTGTAGGCCTCGACGCCGACGAAGTCCAGGGGGTAGCGACGAAGCTCCGCCTCGAAGTCGGGGTAGTCGAGGTCGTCCACGACCGGGTCGTAGATCTCGGCCTTGAAGGGCGTACGAGCCTCGACGCTGGCCTGCACGTACATCAGCCCCAGCGGCGGGAAGCAGTAGACCCCGTGGGCCTGGGCCTTGGGGATGCCTGCCCAGACGCGCATCTGCTCGGGCGGGTTGATGAGGGTGATGTCCATTGGGGGGGCCCTTCCGGAAGGGGGTGGATGGCTTGGAGCCTAGTCCTTGAAGCCCTGAAACTTGCGGCTGGGGAAGATCAAGCCCCAGGGCACGAACAGAGGAACCTGTTCCTGGTACTGCAGATACTCGTCTCCGAAGATCTCGACCAGCTGAGGCTCCTGCCGCCAGACCTTCTCGGTGAGCGAGACGGCCAGCAGCGCGGGGATCAGGATGAAACAGAACGAGAAGGAGTTCAACGCGAAACCGACCGCGAGCACGCCGATCAGCTTGCCCCAGACGGAGGGGTTGCGGCAGTAGGCGTAGATGCCGTTCACGACCAGCTTGGTCGTGCGGCCTGCCGTCGGGCTGGGTGAGCCCTCGCCCTTGTTCACGAGCTGCTCGTAGGTGAGCAGCCAGGAGACCAGGCCCAGGACGAAGGTGACCGCGGCGATCACCCAGTTGATCGGCGGCCCCGGCAGGAAGGCCTCGAACATCGGCAGGCCGGTCGCAGAGGCCAGGAGACCGTCGAGCTTGACCGAGGCCAGCGCGATGAGGAAAGTGGCGGGGAAGAGTACGGGTATGTACACCTTGCCGACCATCAACAGAATGGGCGGCGACAAGGCCACCTTGACCACACTACGAACCGAAGCCACGAAGCTCTCCCGAGGGCGGGACTCTATCCCAGGAGCGCACCGGTGATCTCCCTCATCCTCATGCTGGCCCCGGCTTGCGGCGAGGACCCCGTGCTGGAGGCCGCCCGCCTCGAGGTCGAGGCCGCCACGGAGCAACCCGGACAGCCCGGACAGCCCTCGCCGGGGCAGCCCGGTCAGCCCAGCCCC
>CALGIB010000087.1 GCA_937915955.1 uncultured Pseudomonadota bacterium | reverse complement strand
CCCAGGCACCAGGACCGCGGTAGGCCCCTGCGTGATCCCGCTCGCCCCGAGAGGGAGGCCGTCGTGGTGACAGCGCGTACCATACTCTCCGCCATCAGGGCGGCGCTCGAAGCCATGGAGCCAGACGGCCGGTACGCGCTGGATGGCGAAACCTTCGCGCCTACCTGGCTGGTAGCTCCTGACGAGGACGACATCTTCGAGTCCATGCGTGACCTGCTCTGCCAGCCGCTCCTCGGGGGGCCGCTCGTGGTGGGTCAGTCCATGGTCTACCCGCTCTCCGTCGCCATCGTCGGAGCCGCGTACAAGGGCGAGCGCACTAGCTACCTGTCATCCACGCCGATGACCGCCATGGAGCGGATGCACGGCATGGGAATGCACGTCATGGAGACGCTCTACACCCTGCCGATCCATGGCTGCATGATCCAGCCCCTCGGCTACGAGATGCCCATCAGGTCCGACCCGCCCGACTTCCTCACCACCGACGCCCTGTTCACCGTGATCACCACCTGAGGTACACCGCCATGGCCGCCCCGAACACCACGCTCAAGCACTCCGCCTCCCCGCTCGCCTCCCAGACCGTCCCCGCCGCGACCTCCGGCGGCGCCGCGAAGAAGCTCCTGGAGGAGCGCCTGCTCACTCACGGCGTCGTCCTCGGCCAGCACGTCCAGGACGCGGGCTACTACGAAGCCACCGTGGCGGCCGGCGCCCCCGGCACCACGGACGTGGACCTCCTCTCCAGCCTGGACCCAATCGGCAACCCCGGCGGGTCGGTGCATGCCGTGGTCGGGACTCTGGTCTATCTGGAGGTCGTCCGCCTGACCGGCGCGGATCTCCGCATCCGCAAGAGCGCCGCGAACGCCGTGGGGCTGCTCTCCGGGGTGACCGACACCCTCGACGTGCCCGGCGGCCACGCTGTCCTGCTCGACTGCCTGCCCAGCTCCAGCACGCGCACCACCTCGGGCCTGGCTTTCGACGCCACCCACAAGCAGCTCCAGCTCGAATCCACCGCCGGCTGCACCGTCGCGATCCTCGCGGCCGTGATCTGACAGGAGGCCCATCATGCCCGGACCCTTCACCGGACTCCACGGAAGCAACGAGATCACCCTCAAGGCCATCGACGGCGCCGGCACGGAGATGATCCTTGTAGGCGTGCAGGGCGATCCCAGCTTCGGCGACCGGATGCCCGAGCAAAAGGACGTCGTGGACATCTTCTGCCGCGGCGAGTACGTCGACAGCTTGCCGAACCAGCAGCAGCCCGAAGACGTCGGCTGGTCCGTGCTCGACAGCGCCGAGGCCCGCGCTTTCTGCGCGTGGGTGGACTTCTCCGCGGCCGTCCCCCCGGTGGACGTCAGCGCCACGGGCGGGAAGCAGGTTCAGCTCGTCGTCATCCGCTCCCCCATCGGTGGCGGTGGCGGGACGACCACCTACGCCAAGGCCCGTTTCCGCTGGGCGCCCCAGGGCGGCATCCCGGCCACCATCCAGATCACGGCCACCTGTTGGGGCCGGGCGGAGACCTGATGAGCCTCCCCACCCGCGAACCCACCGCATCCACCCTGGCCATCGGGAAGCTCAAGCTCACCAGGGCCGCGGTGGACGAGTTCACCGCCGACACCTTGCTTTCTGCGTACCAGCAGACCGCGCAGCCCGGAGAGGGGTTCATCGAGCTGGCCGCTGTGGGGCTGTACCTCACCGGCCCCGCGGACTGGCCCTCCATGCGGCCGGGGCTGGACTACGTGGCCTACGGCCGCCTGATGCACGCCTACCTCTCGGCGCGGGACATCAGCACCACGCGCTGCCGCACCATCGGGCGCATGGCGATCGAGCGCTACGCCCGCGACCGCGGCAGCATGGCCGACGAGATGAAGGAGGCCGCGGATTTTTTCGGCGTAATCCTGTCTGGCTCGACAGATGCCGGCTCGCCCGAATCTACACCGGAGACGCCCTCCGAGGGCTGACGCTGACTGCCATCGAGGAGGCCGCGCTCATCGCCCTCGTAACCGACGACCAGCGGAGGAAAAAGCACGATGGCTGACCCCTCCACATGGCCGAGCGCAGGGAAGCACAGGCAGGGCGTCTCCCCCATGTGGGGGCGCGCTCCGTCTGGCGCCTTCCGCCTCCCACAGGCTCCGCACCTAGAGCGATTCGCCCTGATCCAGCGCGGCGCTCTCCAGCAGGCCATCAAGCGCAGCCGTGAGCGCACATCCAGGCATGACGCCGGAGTCGGTTCCGCCCCCCCGTTCGGCCTCAACCGCCAGTACAGATCCATTCTGGAGGCGCGGATGAAGTGGTGGGCCCAGGCCGGAACCGCCCTCGCCGGAACCTACGCCCGCAGCACAGAGCGAGCCGCGGAGGCCCACGTCGAGCCCAACTGGGGCCAGATCCAGCGCGACCTGCAGGGCCTCATGGGTGCGCTCGGGGCGAGCCTCTACGCCGCCTTCGACGACAACATGGGCGCCCAGGCACTCGCTGCGCTCGCCGCATGGCCGGACGATACCGGCCTCTCGCGCGCTCTGCTGCACGCAGAGATCGGCCCCGGGGCTGGAGGCCACGGTGAGCTGATGCGCGGCTCCCTCGTCGCAGGCGCCGGCTACTCCGGCTACATCAAAGCGAGCGGCTTCCGGGTCGTTCGCCAGCAGTACATTACCAAAAAAGGCGAGGCGAAGACCAGGACGAAGCACGTTTACGGTGAGGGCAGGATGCCCGCGTGGAAGGCCAGGTACCTGGTCAAGCAGGCGGACGGAAGGTGGCGTTTCGACGCCGACGCCTTCGAGAAGGCCCAGGCCGCCGGTGGCGCCGAGGCCCGCGCAGACTACAAGCCCGCGAAGGGCAAGCCGTACCACGACCTGATCGCCCGGCCCGCCCGTGCTACCGTAGCGGCCATCGGGCGGCAGGCCGTCGAGGGCGCCGTGAAGGGAGCCAACTGATGCCACGCTGGGCCATCGACATCACAGCCGGGACAGGCGGCTTCGAGTCCGCGATCAAGCGCGTCCCGGCCTCCACGAAGAAGGCGACCAGTGAGGCCACCCGCGCCCACCAGAGCGCCGCGAAGCAGTCCGCAGCGGCGTGGTCAACCGCACTCAAGGCCGTAGGTGTAGCCGGAGCCATCGGCGGGGCGATCATGGGGATCGAGCGCTTCACCCACGACGTCATCGACATGCGCAACGAGCTTGCGGACACCGCCACCCGGGCCGGCTCGACAGCGCAGACCATCCAGACACTGAGCCTCGCTGCGGAGGGCACGGGGCTCAATCTCGGCGACGTGAGCAAGGGCCTGGAGCGCATCCCGAAGCTCATGCTCGACGCAGACCACGGGCTCTCGACGGCGACCCGTGCCTTCGACGACCTCGGCATCAGCATCTACGACAGCGAGGGCAAGCTCCGCGACACCGATCCGGTTTTCCGCGACATCGTGAAGCGCCTCGGGCAGTACGAGTCGGCGACGGAGCGCGCGGCCCACGCCTCGGACATCTTCGGGCAGCGGGCCGGCGGTAGGATGGTGCAGGCCATCGGCCAGGCCGCGGATCAGTTCGAGAATCTCGACTATTTCGCGAATCGCTGGGGCGTCTCCACAGCCCCCGAGGCCCTGGCCCAGGCCGACCGGATGCAGCGCGAGTTTGCCGCGCTCGGGCTGACCTGGCGTGGCGCGAAGGACGACCTGGCCGACCTGCTGATCGAGTCCGAGGGGCTCAAGGGAGCCGCTACGATCGTCGCGTTCTGGGCGTCGTTCGTCACCGAGTCCATGGACTCTGTCCGCGGGAGCATCGAGGGGCTCGCCTACGCCTGGCACTACCTAGGCAAGGGAGACTTCGACAAGGTGCTTGAAGGCATGGCCGGCTTCGAGGGCCCGGCCGGCGTCGTAGTCGATGGGCTGATCGGGGCGTCCAAAGCCGCGGTCGAGTTCGGCGAGGACTGGGACTCCATCATGGGACGGCTCTCCGGTCCTGGCGCGCAGGGCGACGGCGAAGACGGCGACGGCCCCGGAGGCAAGATCGCCAAGGGATTCGAGGAGGCCGCCCGCGTCGGCCGCTCTGCAATCGAGGACCTGCTTTCGGACAGGGCGAAGCTGAACCTGGCCTACGAGGACACCAAGAACAAGCTCCTCGACATCATGGACGCGGAGGGCGACGAGAGCGAGGCCGGGATCGCGGCCGGTGAGGCTCTCCGGGCGCTCAACAACCAGCGCCTGCGCCAGCTTGACGATCTCGCGGCCAAGCAGCGGGAGGCGCGCGAGAAGGCCGAGACGGAGGAGCTGGAGGCCGAGCGGCGCAAGAACGACGAGCTCATCGCCGAGGCCCGCCGGCTCGCAGACGAGCGCCTCGCCATCGAGCAGCAGACGACGAGCGCCAAGCTCGCTATCGCCTCCTCCGCTGCCGATTTCGCCATGCAGATCGCCGACCTGGTCCAGCGGGACGAGGCCGAGGGCT
>CALGIB010000086.1 GCA_937915955.1 uncultured Pseudomonadota bacterium | reverse complement strand
GGTCGGTCCCTCGTCCATGCGAGTGCGCCCTCATGGGCCCACTCTGGTCAGCCCCTTAATGGCTGAAACTGGGCGTCACAAGGACACGCTGGCCATGCGAGGACACTAGGGCTACAGCCAGGGCGTGGAATCGTTCCAGCTCGGTCCCGTGCCCGCCTTCGCGGCCGGCGCGGATGGCCCGCCCATCGTCCTTCTCACGGGGCCTCCGTTCTCGGCGGCGCTCTTCCGTGGGGTCCAGTCCCGCCTAGGTCCGCGGCGGACCGTCGCGCTCGAACTGCTCGGGGCGGCGGCCCCGAACGGCTCGGCGAAGGACCTGCTCCAGGCCGCGCTCGCTGAGCTGCGTCCTCTCGCGGTCGTCGGTCACGGGCTGGCCGTACCGCTGGCATTGCGATGCGGCGCTGAGCGGGTCGTGATCAGCAACGGCCCGGTCTCGAAGGTGGACCCCCTGATGACGCAGCTGGGTCGGTTGCCCGCTCGCGGACTCGAGCAGCTGCTTCGGCCTGGCGTGCTCCGGACCTGGATGCCGTCTTCGGCGGGCCTCAGGAGGCTGGTCGTGAACCCTTACGTGATGGACCACGACATGGCTGTCACACTCTCGGCCCCGTGGGGTTCGAGCGCAGCGGCACGGACGCTCGCCGCGACCTGGGTCCGGGAACTGGGCGCCCTGGTCGCCTCGGAGATCGGGGAAGTCTCCGAAATTTCAGCCATATGGGGGGATGGCGATGTGCTCTATCCGGTGGCCGAGGCGCGCCGTGTCGTCCCCGAGGAGCGACTTCGGACCGTGCCCGGGGGGCGCCATCTGCACCCGGTCGAGCGTCCATGGGCGTTTGCGGACGCACTCGTGGAGCTCCTCTCAAGCTGACCGTGACATGGATGTCGTGGTTTCTGGCTGGCCCGCCCGTTCTTGATACCCCGGTCGCGGGGCGGCCCGAGACATTCCGGCCACTTGCACGGCCAGATCTGTTCATGGCACGAGCCTTGCTTGGTACCGGAGCGGAGATGAGACGCAGCCGAGGTCCGGCGCCCCCCGCCAGTCCTCACCGCACTACGCCCGGCCCTCGTGGCCGGGCGTACTCACTCTGGGGTCTGAGCTGCGGCGGCTGAGCTGGCCCTGGGCTATAGCGGCGCATGGCGAACTGGAGCTGGCGCAACAAGCTGCCGTCTGCGCATGACTTCCGCTCGGACGCGCGCGCGCGCAACGAGACGGAGCGGATCGTCTGCGTGATGAATCCTCAGGCTGCCGCGGGGAAGGCCGGCATGCGGGTCGGGGAGCTCAAGCGCGCGCTCGACCGGGCGTTTGCGCAAGCGGAGGTCTGGAAGACCGAAGGCCCCGGACACGCCAGCGTGCTGGCTGCTCGCGCGATCGAGGAGGGAGCGGACATCGTCGCCGCGGTGGGCGGGGACGGTACCTGCAACGAGGTGGTCAACGGCTTCTTCGAGCAGGGCCGGCCGCGATCGCGCACGACGATCTTCACCGTGATCCCCTTCGGCACGGGCTCCGATCTTTCCCGCAGCGTCCGGGCTCCGTCGGAGCTCGCCGACGCGCTCTGGGTGGCTGCCACAGGGATGACGCTCCCGACGGACGTTGGCCATATTCGCTTCGTCGACCACTCCGGTGGTCCTGGGGAGCGCATGTTCATCAACGTCGCGGGCTTCGGCGCGAACGGCGACGTGGTCCATCGCGCCAACACCGCTGACAAGCGCCTCGGCGGCAAGGCGACCTTCATCCAGGCGACGCTGGGCACGCTCCTGCACTTCGACCCCCCGCGCGTCGAGGTCGACTGGGACGGGCCCGATGGGCCCGGTCGCTGGAGCGGGACCCTCTTGTCTGCCTTTGTGGCCAACGGAGGCTTCTGCGGTGGTGGCATGAACGTGGGGCGCGGCGGCTCGATGCACGACGGCGCCTTCGATCTGACGCTGCTGCCGACCAAGGGGCGCGCGCGGAACGTCGCCGAGTCCTGGCGCCTCTACGACGGGACGGTCGACAAGGTGGCTGGCTCACGTCGCATGTACGCCTCCAGCCTCCGTGCGCGGTCGCTGGACGGGCGACCGGTCCTCCTGGACGTCGATGGAGAGCAGCCGGGCATGCTCGAGGCCGAGTTCCGATGCGTCGAGCGGGCGCTCCCGGTCCGAGGGGGCTGGCTGAAGTCGCCCTTGCTACGTGGACAACGGGAGATCTGGCGTCCTCGCAGGCGCTGAATCACGAGCTCGCCGGGCGCCTCAGGGCGCCTGAATTGCTCTGGGTCCGCCTCCACGGCGGAACGGGCCGCTGGTCGCGTGAGGACGTCTGGTCATAGTATTTGTACTATTTTTATATTTATAAAAGATGCCAACTAATGGAGATGAAAGGCTTTTTTGGAGCCCGCTCGTGCAAGCCGCCAATTGATGAGGTATTAAGCCCAAAGACAGGGTCACCTCAGGCGAATGCCGACCCGGTCCCAGCCAGGATGGCGACCCAGCGCTCCTGGCTGATAACGAAAATAGCTATCATTCTCCCATCAGTGACACGGAGCTCCCATGAACAAGGCTGACCTGACCGAGGCCCTCGCGGTCCGCGCCAACATCCCCAAGGTTCGTGCTGCGGCCTACATCAACATCCTGACCGAGACGATCCAGAGCGCGCTGACCGGCGGCGAGAAGGTCACGATCTCGGACTTCGGTACGTTCTCGGTCTCCAGCCGCAAGCCCTTCCAGGGCCACAACCCGAAGAACGGCACGGTCATCGAGGTGCCTCCGCGAAAGATCCCCGTCTTCCGGGCCGGCAAGCGACTCAAGTCTGCGCTCAACATCTGAATCGGGCGTCTTCGAGCCGGCCGGCCCGCAGCGTTGCGCGCCGGCCGGTTCTGCTCTGCTTGACGAGCGGGGCCTGGGGGAGCACTAGCTTGGGGGCTGCAACGCGACAAGCGCGGCGTCCCAAGCATGTAACGGCACGTCGCGTGGCCGACGGAAGCGCACCGTGAAGGGTCCGACGAGACCCACGTGACTGCCTTCTGGCAGTCGCCAGGAGGTAGAGGATGAGCCAGGCCGGGCCAGAGTCCATTCAGCTGCTCGAGAGAGCGCGCCTTCCGTCCCGCTTCGGGGACTTCACCGTGGTCGGTTTCCGTCTCGCCTCCGGACAGGAGCTCGGCGCGGTGATCAAGGGCGACGTGGCGGGCCGCGAAGGGGTGCCCGTGCGCCTGCACAGCGAGTGCTTCACGGGCGATGTGATGGGCAGCCTGAAGTGCGACTGCCGCGATCAGCTCGAGGCGGCGCTCCGATTCCTCGGCCGTGCGCGGCGGGGTGCGGTGCTGTACCTTCCGCAGGAAGGGCGCGGAATCGGCCTGGTCAACAAGATTCGGGCCTATGCACTCCAGGACCGGGGCCTCGACACGGTCCAGGCCAATCAGGCCCTAGGCTTCCCCGATGACCTGCGCAGCTACGGCGTCGCTGCGGCCATGCTCCGGGCGCTGGAGATCTCCTCGGTCGTGGTGTTGACGAACAACCCTGCGAAGGTCCGAGGCTTGGGCGACGCGGGCTTCCCGGTGGTGGGTCGAATCCCGCTGCGCATCCCGCCGAACGAGCACAACGCGTTCTACCTGGACACGAAGCGGCGGAAGAGCGGACACCTCCTATAGAGGTCTGCGGCCCGCGTTGAGCTGCGCTATGATGCTGCGGATTCCCAGGCCCCGCTGCGCGGGTGACGCTCGCGTGAGCCCGGGGTTTCGGATCGACCAGCACCACTACTCGGAGTCCCCATGACCCTGCGCGCGATGCTCGCTCTCGGTGTCCTCCCCATCGCCCTCATCGGGTGCCAGAAGGATACCCAGGAGGCCAACCTCCTCGACTATCCGGAGATGGTGCTCAGCACCGAGCAGATCGACTTCGGCACGGTCGAGCATGGCAGCGTCGAGACCCGCACGTTCACGATCCAGAACACCGGAGATCTGCCCATGGGCGTCTCCGAGATCGCTGAAGCGCTGGGCAAGGACGAGAACTTCAGCTTCTCCTACGACGCCGGAGCGATCAGCTGCCCCGAGGTCGAGGGGGACACCGGCGCCCCCGCGGACGACGGCGCCGAGGCCAAGGACTTCGCTCCTCCCCCCGTCCTGGTCGTGAGCACCTCGGAGCTCGACTTCGGTGACGTCGCCGTTGGCGACAGCTCCGTGCTCCCGCTGAGCATCACCAACGCTGGTGACGAGACCCTGACGCTCACGACCGCGACGATCTCGCCGAACACGCAAGGCTTCTCCTTGCTCGGCAACATCTCGGGCGCGACGCTCGAGGCCTCGGAGACGGTCGTCATCTACATCAACTTCGAGCCGACGGACGCTTTGGGCAGCGCCGCCCAGCTGATCATCGTCTCGGACTCCTCCGTCAACGGCGGTGTCGAGGTCGTCTCCCTGGTCGGGAACTCCGGCGGCTCGACCGAGACCGGCGGCGACTC
>CALGIB010000085.1 GCA_937915955.1 uncultured Pseudomonadota bacterium | reverse complement strand
CCAGGCCGTCCAGGCGGGCCCGCCGCAGGTCCGCCCCCGTCAGGTCGCGGCCCGCCACCGCCAGCCGGCGCAGGTCCTCGCCTCGCAGGTCGGCGCCAGGGACGAGGTGTTCGACGGCCAGCCGACCTCGCGCAGGCTCCGCCCCCGGGACCTCCTGCTCCTCGGCCTCAAAGGCCGGGGCCTCCTCCTCGACGTCCTCGTCGCCCCGAATACGCTCGAACACCTCGACGGCCAGCGCCCGCGCCGCGCCCCCCGTGAGCCACGCCCAGGCCAGGACCAGCCCGCGCCGGATCAGTCCCGGGCCCAGGTCCAGCCCGAGGGCCCCCTCGATCGATGCCCCCGCCAGGTTCGCTCCACGGAGCCCGGCGCGCCGCAGCTCGCAGCCGTCCAGGACCGCGTCTCGCAGGTCCGCCCCCTGCAGGCGGCAGCGCTCGAGGCGAGCCGCTCGGGCCTGAAGCCCCCGGGCCGAGACCTGCTCGAGGCTGGAGCCCGAGAGATCGGCGCCGTCGAACACCGCGCCGTCCAGCAGGCCTCCGTCGAAGCAGGCGCGACGAGCCCGAAGACGCCGGAGGCTGGCGCCCGCTGCCTGCAGCCCCTCGAGCCGAGCCCAGTCCGCGCGTGCGCCGTCCAGCCGAGCCCCCTCCAGCTTCACGCCCGGGAGCAGCGCGGCGGTCAGGTCCGCCTCGCCCAGGTCGGCCCGACTCAGGTCCACCTCGTGCCCCTGCACTCGGACCAGGATGGCCCCCACGAGGCGGGCCCCCACCAGGCTCGCGCCGTGCAGATCTACATCCGATAGATCCGCGTCACTCAGGTCGGCGCCGTCCAGCCTGGCCCCCGACAGGTCGGCGTCGGCGAGCCGCGCCCCGCGCAAGGATCGTCCCGACAGATCCAGACCGCGCAGATCGGCGCCCTGAAGCTCGGCCCCGACGAGATCGAGGCCCACCAGGGCTTCCTGCGTCGGCCGCGGTCGAAGGGCCCTGGGGGACGGAAGCATCGGCTCATGATACCGGCGCCCGCCCCTGGCACAGGCCTTGCTTACCGAGAGGGTGTCGCACATCGGTCGCGGCGCCCGGCTTCGGCCCTCGGAAGTCTTGACCCGTCCAGGCTGGGAGGCCTATCTTGACCTCCCCTCCGAGCGCCTGTCCTGGCAGCTCAACCTCCTCCCCGGAGCCCCATCCCATGGACAAGATCGTCATTCAAGGCGGCGTGCCCCTGCACGGCTCCGTGCGCATCGGCGGCGCGAAGAACGCCGCCCTCCCCATCCTGATCGCCACGCTGGTCGCCCCGGGCGAGCACCGCCTGGACAACGTGCCCGAGCTGGTGGACGTGTCCTCGATGCTGTCCCTGCTGGGGCGCATCGGCTGCCCTTCGCTGGTGCACGGCGACGCGGTGCGCCTGGACACCTCGCGGGTCAGCTTCTGCGAGGCCCCGTACGACCTGGTGCGCAAGATGCGCGCCTCGGTCCTGGCGTTGGGTCCTCTGCTGGCGCGCTGCGGCGAAGCCCACGTCTCGCTGCCGGGCGGCTGCGCCATCGGCGTCCGCCCCATCGACCAGCACCTCAAGGGCCTCGAGGCCCTGGGCTGCGAGTTCGAGCTCTCCGGCGGCTACGTACACGCCAAGGTGAACAAGCTGGTGGGCAACCGGGTCGTGCTCGACTTCCCCACCGTCACGGGCACCGAGAACATCCTGATGGCGGCGGTGCTCGCCCGGGGCGAGTCCGTCATCGAGAACGCCGCCCGAGAGCCCGAGATCGTGGATCTCGCCAGCTTCCTGCGCAGCCTCGGCGCCCGCATCGAGGGCGACGGCACCAGCACCCTGCGCGTGCAGGGCGTGACCAGCCTGGCCCCGCCCGAGGAGACCTACTCCATCGTGCCGGACCGGATCGAGGCCGGGACCTACCTGGTCGCCGGCGCCATCACCGGCGGCGACGTGACCTGCGTGGGCGTGCGCCCCCGCGACCTCGAGCCTGTGCTCGAGAAGCTGCGCGAGGCCGGCTGCCAGCTCGAGCTCGGGACGGATCGGGTTCGGCTCATCGCGCCGAAGCAGCTCAAGCCAGTGGACATCACCACCTTGCCCCACCCCGGCTTCCCCACGGACATGCAGGCCCAGCTCATGGCCCTGCTCAGCCTGGCCGGTGGTCGCTCGGTCTTCACCGAGACGATCTTCGAGAACCGCTTCATGCACGTGCCCGAGCTGATGCGCCTGGGCGCCGACGTGCAGGTCGACGGCAACCGCGCGGTGGTCACCGGGGTGGCCTCGCTCAAGGGCGCGACGGTCATGGCCACCGATCTCCGGGCCAGCGCCTCGCTCGTGCTGGCCGGCCTGGCCGCGACCGAGGGGCCGACCGAGGTGCTGCGGCTCTACCACCTCGACCGGGGCTACGAGCGCCTCGTCGAGAAGCTGACCGGCCTGGGCGCGCAGGTCCAGCGCCTGCCCGACGACCTGCGCGGGCGCATGCTGTCCGAGCTGGCCGCGACGGCCTGAACAGCCCAGCTGCGGCCACGTTAGCTCCGCAGGATGGCGATCCCCCGCGAGACCATCGATGCCATCCGTGAGAACACGGACATCGTCCAGCTGGTCTCCCAGTTCGTCTCGCTGAAGCGAGCGGGCAACTCCTGGAAGGGCCTGTGCCCCTTCCATCAGGAGAAGTCCCCGAGCTTCCACGTGATCCCCCACAAGGGCATCTACCACTGCTTCGGCTGCGGAGAAGGCGGCGACAGCTTCAAGTTCATCCAGAAGGTGAAGGGCCTGTCCTTCATCGAGGCGGTCAAGGAGCTGGCCGGCCCCGCGGGCATCACCATCCAGGAGCGGGAGCTCTCGCCGCAGGACCGCGAGCAGCTGCGCCGCAAGACCAGCGTTCGCGAGGCCTGCGAGGAGGCGGCGTCCTGGTTCCACAGCGTGCTCATGACCTCGCCGATGGGGGCGAAGGCGCGCGAGTACCTGACGGGCCGAGGCATCGAGCGCGACACGGTGGTGCGCTTCCGTATGGGCTACGCGCCCGAGGGCTGGACCCACCTGCTGGACCACCTGCACGGCCGCGGCGTGTCGCCCGAGCTGGCCGCGAAGGCCGGCCTGGCCCGACACAACGAGCGCCGGGGCAGTCACTACGACCTCTTCCGCGATCGCGTCATCGTGCCCATCTTCGACGAGCGGGACCGCCCCATCGCCTTCGGCGGCCGCCTGCTCCAGGGCGAGGGCCCCAAGTACATCAACTCGCCCGAGACCGAGATCTACGAGAAGTCCTCGGTGCTCTACGGCCTGAACCTGGCCCGCGCGGCCATCCAGAAGAAGCAGCGGGTCATCGTCGTCGAGGGCTACTTCGACGTCATCTCCCTGGCCCAGGCGGGCTTCGAGGAGACCGTGGCCACCTGCGGCACGGCGATGACGCCGCTGCACATGAAGCGAATCCGGCAGCTCACGGACCGGGCCATCGCGCTCTTCGACAGCGACGCCGCGGGGACCCGAGCCGCCGATCGCAGCCTGCCGCTGTTCCTCGAGGCCGGGGTCGAGGTCCGCCGCCTGGACCTGCCGGGCGCCAAGGACCCCGACGAGTACGTGCAGCGAGAGGGCGCCGAGGCCTTCGAGAAGCGCCTGGACAGCTCCATCCCCCTGCTCCACGACGTCCTGCACCGCGCGGTGCGACAGCACGGCACCGGGAGCGGGCGAGCCGTGGACGCCGCCCTGCCCCTGCTCCGACGGGTCCCCGCCAACGCCCGCAGCGGGGCCATCTCGCGAGCCGCGGGCATCCTCGCTGTAGACGAGGCGACCCTGCGTCGGGCGGTCGGCTCGGTCAGCGAGGGCCAGGCGATGGGCGGACTCGGCGGCCACGGCGCGCGCTGGGTAGGCAACATCGAGCTCAACCACATCCTCTGGCTGCTGCTGCACCACCCCGATCAGGTCACCCCGGCGCTGGCCGAGACCGACCCGCAGCAGGTCACGGACCGGCCGGACGTGCAGCTTGTGGTTGCTCGACTCATGGGCGGCGACCAGCTGGCCGCCATCCTCGACGAGATGGACCCGGACGTGGCCCGCGTGCTGCAGGCCGCGGCGGCGCGAGAGGGCCTCTACACCGAGGAGCAGGCCCCCCGCGTCATCGCCCAGATCCTCGCCAGGCTCGAGCTCAAGGAGCTCGATCGCCGGTTGAGCGGGGTTCGAGCTGAGCTTTCTTCTTGCGACCCAGCTCTGGACGAGTCAAAGGTGAAGGACCTGCTTCGACAGCGAAGCGAGATTCAGACGCGACGCAACCAGCTGAAACCGTTGACGGGTTGGATTCGATGAGCGCATCGCACGCGCTCGCGGATTGCGTTACGGCCCAGCGGTCTGACCGTGCGCACCCAGGGAGCTTCAGGTGAAGGACAAGGACCGCAAGGAGATCCAGGCCCTCATCAACATGGGGAAGCAGCGAGGGTACGTCACTTACGAGGAGATGAACAACTTCCTCCCGACGCACCTGATCGGATCAAACCACCTCGACGACTTGATGATCATGTTCTCCAACATGGACATTGAAGTCGTCAACGCCGTGCGAAATCGCGCCAGCGCCGTGCACGGGGGCATGAACGAGAAGGCGGAGCCCACGCCGGCGGGCCGCTCGACGGACCCCGTCCGCATGTACCTGCGCAAGATGGGGCGCGTCTCGCTGCTCTCCCGCGAGGGCGAGATCGAGATCGCGAAGCGCATCGAAGACGGCGAGATCGCTGCGCTTCGGCTGCTGCTGACCAGCCCCGTGGCTGTGTCCGGCCTGCAGGACATCATCGACAAGGAGCTGGACAAGGCCGACAAGGCCGCCCGCAACGGCAAGCGCCCGAAGAACGGGCGCAACCTGCGGGTCGAGCAGCTCAGCACCGCGCAGGCCCTGGTGAAGATCCTGGGCAAGCGGCGCGCGAAGCTTCGCCAGGACGTCCGCCGGGCCAAGTCCCAGCGCCGGACGGAGATCTTCACGAACCGGCTCTACGCGACCGAAGACGCGATGTTCATCCTCCTCGAGAGCATGGAGATCGAGAAGTCCTGGACCCTGGCCTGGTCGCGCACCGTGCACGAGGGCTGGGAGCATGTCGGCCGCTACGAGCAGGACATCGGCCGCGTCGCCCGCGAGGCCGGCGTGCCGGTCCGGGACCTGCGGCGCTACATCCGCAAGGTCCGCCGCACCCCCGACACCGGGGGCCAGGACGTCATCGACGCCACGGGCGTGACCGAGTCCACCTGGCGGGAGTACGACAGCCGCGTCCGCCGCGAGCTGCGCAAGATCCGCAAGGTCGAGCAGCGCCTCGGCGTCGAGCGCGCCGAGCTCGCGCTGCTGGCCAAGGAGCTCCGCCACGCCGAGCAGCAGGCTGAGCTCGCCAAGTGCGAGCTGGTCGAGGCCAACCTCCGGCTCGTGGTCAGCATCGCCAAGAAGTACACGAACCGCGGCCTGCAGTTCCTGGACCTCATCCAGGAAGGCAACATCGGCCTGATGAAGGCCGTCGAGAAGTTCGAGTACCGGCGCGGCTACAAGTTCTCGACCTACGCCACCTGGTGGATCCGTCAGGCCATCACCCGCGCCATCGCGGACCAGGCCCGCACGATCCGCATCCCGGTGCACATGATCGAGACGATCAACAAGCTGGTCCGCACCAGCCGCTACCTGACTCAGGAGCTCGGCCGCGAGCCCACGCCCGAGGAGATCGGCGACAAGATGGAGATGCCGGTCGACAAGGTCCGTCGGATCCTGAAGATCGCCAAGGAGCCCATCAGCCTCGAGACCCCGATCGGCGAGGAGGACGACTCCCACCTGGGCGACTTCATCGAGGACAAGAACATCCCGAACCCGGGCGACCAGCTCGTCAACCACAACCTGACGGAGCAGACCCGGAAGGTGTTGGCGACGCTGACTCCTCGCGAGGAGCGGGTGCTGCGCATGCGCTTCGGCATCGGCGAGAACAGCGACCACACGCTGGAAGAGGTCGGCCAGGACTTCGAGGTCACGCGCGAGCGCATCCGCCAGATCGAGGCGAAGGCGCTGCGGAAGCTGCGCCACCCCTCGCGCAGCAAGCGCCTGCGGAGCTTCATAGAGGGCTGACCGTCAGCCCCCCTGAAGGGCCTGTAGCTCAACGGTCAGAGCACCCGGCTCATACC
>CALGIB010000084.1 GCA_937915955.1 uncultured Pseudomonadota bacterium | reverse complement strand
GCGAGGTTTCCCGATCCGAGCGACCGACGTAATGGTGGTGAAGGGAGGGTCCGACATTTCAGACAGCAGCTGTCCAGAACCGCCGCAGAGCACTTAACTCTCGGCCTGCCGCGCGTATTAGGTGTGGACGCCGCAACCACTCCCCTCCCCCCGGGTCGATCGCCCCTGACTTCCAGAGGCGCCGACGCGTTGGGACCGAACCACACCAACAACGGGCCGAGCGGGCCCAGTCACAGAGAGACCCAGACCATGCCGAAAGCCCCACGTACCCCCAAGCTCTTCGCCTCCGACCTCGACTACCTCCAGCAGGAGCACCGGTGGATGGACCTGCGCTCCCGGCGTCTCGCCACCGAACGCCGCCTGAAGGACCGGCAGGAGGGCCAGAAGCGTCGCACCCACGGCTTCCTCGCCACCGAGGACGAGGACACGCCCGCGGCCAGCCTGGAGCGGCGCCTGCCCCGCCAGCGCCGTGAGGAGAAGTCCCTCCGCAAGGCCATCGACGCCCGCCTCGACCGCCACCTCGCCGAGGACGCCCCCCTCGCCATCCAGCGGATCTCGGCGCTGCACAGGCTCGATGACTTCGAGCGTCTTGTGCTCCTCCTGGCCACCGGCCCGGCGCTGGAGCGGCGCTTCGAGAACGTGCTCGAGCGCATCGACGAGCTCTCCGGCGGCAGCCTCGCTGTGGACACGGCGTTCAGCTTCGCCGAGCTCGATCTGCAGGGCCGCGTGGACCGCCGACAGGCCTTCGCGGCTCACGCCCCCCTGCGCACCCACGATCTCGTGCAGGTCAACATCCACGGCCGGTACTGCTCGCCGGAAGACCTGCTGACCGCCAGCCTGTCCATCACGGGCCGCGCCCTCGACCTGCTCCTGGGCAGCGACGCCCTCGGCGACGAGTTCCTCGAGTTCTCGTCGCTGGAGGAGCCCCTGGCCTCCCTCGACCAGGTCGTGCTGCCCGCGCGGGACAAGCAGCGGATCCTGTCGGTCGTCGAGAACCACGACCTGTACCTGCAGAAGCGTCAGGACTGGGGCTTCAACGACACGATCCGCTACGGCCGGGGGGCCCTGATGCTCTTCCACGGGCCCTCCGGCACGGGCAAGACGATGACCGCTCACGCCGTCGCCGAGCACCTGGGACGGAAGGTGCTCAACGTGGACATCCCGACCTTCGTCGAGGCGTCCGAGTCGCAGCGGTTCCTTCCGGGGCTGTTCCGCGAAGCCCGCCTGCACAACGCCGTGCTGTTCTTCGACGAGTGCGAGGCCCTCTTCGAGTCCCGCCGACGCGGCAACGTGCTGATGAGCCTGTTGCTGACGGAGATCGAGCGCTTCGAGGGCGTCGCGGTCCTCGCCACGAACCTGCCCGAGGTGCTCGACGACGCGCTGCACCGCCGGATCCTGGTCAAGGTGCGCTTCGCCAAGCCGGACACGGCCGCCCGCGAGGCCATCTGGGGCAAGCACCTGCCTCCCGCGGCCCCGCTGTGCGACGACGTCGATCTCGGCGACCTCGCGCGGCGCTTCGAGCTGACCGGCGGCGAGATCAAGAACGCCCTGCTCGTGGCCCTCGCGACCACCGTGCATGAGCAGGGGGATCAGGGCCGCATCGGCCAGCCCCAGCTCGAGCAGGCCGCCCAGGACCAGCTCCAGCGCACCGATCCGAGTGACATCGCCGGCGCGAAGCTGGAGCGCACCCGCGCCCGGCTGGTGGACCTGGTGCTTCCGCCGATCCTCGCCGCGCAGGTGCGTGAGCTGGTGGACGCGGCGCGCGACGGGCGCACCGTCGTCGAGAGCTGGGGCATCGGCGGCCACCTGGCGGGCGGTCGCGGCATCATCGCGCTCCTGCACGGGCAGCCCGGCACGGGCAAGACGCTGTGCGCCGAGGCCGTGGCGGGCGAGCTCAACCGCCCGCTGCTGCGCTCGGTGGTGCCTGGCATGCTCAGCAAGTGGGTGGGAGAGACGGAGCGACGCCTGGAGCAGCTATTCGAGAGCGCCCGTGAGCACAACGCCGTCATCCTGCTCGACGAGGTCGATGCCCTGCTGATGGAGCGCGGAGCCGGTCACGCCTCGCGTCACGACGACGCCCACGTCTCCTGCCTGCTCGACCTGCTCGAGCGCCACGACGGCGTGGTGCTCATGGCCACCAACCGGCCCGCGGTGCTCGACCCGGCGCTGGCCCGCCGCGTGGGCTGGCGGCTCGAGTTCCCCTTCCCCGACGAGGCCGCCCGGGGCGACATCTGGGCGCGGCTCGTGCCCAGCGAGGCCCCCACCGACGGCAGCATCGATCCGGCGCGCCTCGCCAGCCGACACGCGATCAGCGGCGGGCTGATCCGCACGGCGGTGTTCCGGGCGTGCTACCGCGCGGCAGCCACGGGTCAGGTGCTCTCCCACTGGCTGCTGGACGATGCCGCAGCCGAGCAGTCTGGAGTCGGTGTCGAGCGACGGGTCGCCCCGATGCTGGTCGCGGAGTGCTGATCTCCCGCTTCTGACCTACCCGAGCTCCACGGCCTGGCCCCACGGGGCCTCGCCGTGAGCTTTGGGCGTGAGCCACAGGACGGGGAAGGACGGCGCGCGATCAGGGAAGCGGCTGCGCAGGTCCGTGATGCCCACGAACAGGTCGGGCACGACGTGGTGCTCTCGCAGCCAGTCGAAGACCGGGCGGTGGTCGGTGCCGCCCCCACCCCGGGTCCGACCAGCCGCCAGGTAGCGCTCCAGCTCGAGGTCCGTCACCACCTCCTGGACCTTCGCGTCGGCGACGATCAGCAGGGTCTCCTGGGCGTGAGCCGCGAGAG
>CALGIB010000083.1 GCA_937915955.1 uncultured Pseudomonadota bacterium | reverse complement strand
CGTCCGGGCACATCGACGCTGTCGCGGGGCACCCGCACGCCCAGGGGCGCGAGCATCTCGATCTCGAAGGACAGGGGCATCTCCCCCTCGGAGCCGTCCTCGAAGCGCGCGCTCAGGGTGCCCGTGCACGCGTGCTTGCCGGGGTTCACGTCCAGACCCAGCACGATGCGCTCGCCGGCCTTGGCGCCGCCCCCGCCGTGCTCGGCCCAGGCACCCCCGCAGTCCACCCGAGCCCGAACGTCCGCGGCGGGCTGGTTGATCACGAGCACGAGCCCCGGCGGGTCCCCCAGCCCCTTCTGGGCCCGCGGCAGCACCTCGAGCCCGATGGGATCAGCGGCCAGGGCCAGGCCCGACAGACAGGTCAGCAGCATGTGCACTCCGGTGGAGACAGGGGGCCGGCCATGCTACGACACCGGCCATTTCACGCTTCATCCTCGCGAGGACACCGCCGTGCACGACTTCCTGACCCGCCTCGGCATCGAGCCCGTCAACTCGGGCGCCTGGAGCCCCGGCGCCCGCCGCACCACGGGCCGCCTCGTCGGGAAGTCCGACCCGGCCACCGGCGAGCACATCGCCTCGGTCCGCCTCGCGGACGCCCACGACTACGAGGCCGTCGTCGCCGAGGCCCAGCGGGCCTTCGCCGAGTGGCGAATGCTCCCGGCCCCCAAGCGCGGTGAGCTGGTGCGCGAGATGGGCAACGCCATGCGCGAGGCCAAGGACGACCTGGGCGCGCTGGTCACCCTCGAGACGGGCAAGCTGCTCAGCGAGGGCACCGGCGAGGTCCAGGAGTCCATCGACATCGCCGACTTCAGCGTCGGCCTGTCCCGCCAGCTCTACGGGCTGACGATGCACAGCGAGCGCCCCGGCCACCGCATGTACGAGCAGTGGCACCCGCTGGGCCTGGTCGGCTGCATCACCGCGTTCAACTTCCCGAACGCCGTGTGGGCCTGGAACTCGATGATCGCGGCCATCTGCGGCGACGTCACCATCTGGAAGCCCTCGCTGAAGGCCCCGCTGACCGCCATCGCGACCCACAAGGTCTGCAACGCGGTGCTCGAGAAGCACGGCTGGGGCGGCGTCTTCACGCTGATCCTCGGCGAGGACGCCGAGGTCGGCGAGGCCATGGTCAACGACCCTCGCCTGCCCCTGATCAGCGCGACGGGCTCCACGCGCATGGGCCGCCACGTCGGCCAGGCCGTCGCCAAGCGCCTGGGCCGCAGCCTGCTCGAGCTCGGCGGCAACAACGCCATCCTCGTCGAGCCCGACGCGGACCTCGATCTCGCCCTGATGGGCATCGTGTTCGGGGCCGTCGGCACCACCGGTCAGCGCTGCACCTCGACCCGACGCGTCTACCTGCATGAGTCCATCGCCGAGGACTTCACGGCCCGCCTGACCAAGGCCTACGGCTCGGTCCGCGTGGGCAACCCGCTGGACAGCAACACCCTGATGGGCCCGCTCATCGACGACGACGCCGTCCGCCAGTACGAGCAGGCCGTCGCCACCGCCAGGGCCCAGGGCGGCGAGGTCCTCTTCGGCGGCGGGCGCATCGAGCGCGGCGGCAGCTACGTCGAGCCCTGCCTCATCCGGGCCAACCGCGACATGGACATCTGGCGGCACGAGACCTTCGCGCCCATCCTCTACGTCTTCACCTACAGCGACCTCGACCAGGCCATCGCCGACCAGAACGGCGTGGACCAGGGCCTCTCGAGCTCGATCTTCACAGGCGGCTTCCGCGCGGCCGAGGAGTTCCTGTCGCACCGGGGCAGCGACTGCGGCATCGCCAACGTCAACATCGGCACCAGCGGAGCCGAGATCGGCGGAGCCTTCGGCGGGGAGAAGGACACCGGCGGCGGCCGCGAGTCCGGATCGGACGCCTGGCGGGCCTACATGCGCCGCCAGACCTGCACGCTCAACTGGTCCAAGGACCTGCCGCTGGCGCAGGGCGTGAGCTTCGATCTCTAACCCCGCGCTGAGACCTTCCTGTCGCAGCGCTCGATGCGCTGCGTCCCGAGGGTCGCAGCGGCCTCGAAACCTGCCGCCAAGTCCCTGGAATCAGGCCGTCCCCTCCTGGCACATCGCTTGCTTCAGGGGCGGCAACCACCGGAGCTCTCCATGATCACGTCCCTCCGCGCCTTCATCGCCTCCGCCGGGCTTCCCGCCACCCTCACCCGCTTCATCGACGAGGAAGAGGGCCAGAGCA
>CALGIB010000082.1 GCA_937915955.1 uncultured Pseudomonadota bacterium | reverse complement strand
CTTGCCCGTCCTCGCGCATCAACGCCAGCAGCACCGAGCGGCAGAGGTCCCGACCGTCGTCCCCCACGCGCTCCGTGAAGCCGATGACCACGGCGTCGAGGTGGAAGGCGGGCTTGACCTTGAAGACCCGGTGGTCGCCGGCGCGGACGACCAGCCCCTCGGCCTTGCCGCCCTCGGCCCAGGTGTGCCAGAGACCCTGGACGGCCTCGGTGCCCGTGACGATCTCGGTCTTCACGGCCTGCAGGCGCTTGCCGCCCTCGCAGAGGGCCTGGAGCAGGGGCAGGCGCTCCTTGTACTCGGCGGGCACCTCGTCCGGGCCCTTCAGCAGGTCGAAGGCGTGGTAGCCGAGGCGGGCGACCTGGGCGCTCTCGCCGCCGGACAAGGCCTGACCCACATCACCGACGCGAGGGCGACCGTCCTTGCGCAGGGCGAAGAGCTCGCCGGCCAGGATGGTGCGCGCGGAGCAGCGAGGCAGCAGCACGCGGCGCGCCTCGGCCAGCACCGGCACGTCGCCGTGGATGACGCGGTGCTTGGGGCTGACCAGGGCCACCCGATCGAGCTCGGGGTCGACGACCAGCATCCAGAGCTCGCCGTCGATCTTGGGCGAGACGTGCAGGGGGCCTGTGGGCAGCGTGTCGAGCTCCTCGGGGGTCAAGGCCCGGTAGCGGCTGGCGACGGCGCGCTTGTAGCCGACGACGTGGCTGGCCAGGTCGGGGTCGGTGACCGAGCCCAGGGGCGAGATGAAGCCCGCGCCCAGGGCCTTGGCGTCCTGCGTCGAGAAGAAGCTCATGGGCCGGCCTCCGTGGGGATCTTCAGCTCCATGTCGGAGAGGTGGAGCAGCAGCTTGTAGCGCTGGCCGTCGACGCGGCCCTCGAGGAAGCCGCGGCTGGGGCGCCCGTTGACCGCCAGGATCAGCGGGTCGCGACCCTTGGGGCCCGCGCCGAGCAGCACCAGGCTGTCGGCCTCGTCCAGCACCTGGGCCATGTTGAACAGGTAGTCGTAGGACAGGCCGTCGGTGTGGCGCAGCTGCAGGCTGCGATGGAAGACGAACTTGCGCACGGCCTGGCTCTTGGAGAGCAGGCGGCCGGTCCAGCGAAGGGGCAGCTCGTCGTTGACGTTCGAGGGGGTGTCGACGGGCGCGCGGCGCTCGCGCTCGGTGCCGTCGGGGCCCAGGATGATCTCCACGACCTCGGGCGCGGCGTAGAGCACCTCGCCACGGGCCGAGAGCTGCACGACGTGGGTCTCGCCGAGGCCGCGGCCGACCAGCTCGAGGTCGACCTCGGGGTCGCCCTGGATCAGCGCCTGGGCGTAGTCCTGGCCCTCGCGGGCCTGCAGGGCCTCGTGCAGGCCGCTCTCGGTGGTCGCAAGGTAGCGCCGGAACTGCACGTCCTGTCCGGGCAGCCCCTTGCTCGGCGGCTTCTCGGGCTTGCTGGTCGTGAACTGCACGGTGGCGTCGCGGCCGTCGGCGTTCGTGAGGTGGATCTTGCGTACGGTGGGCATGGCCGGTCCCCTAGAAGAAGTCGAAGTCGAGGTCGTCGTCGTCCTCGTCTTCCGCGTCGATGTCGGGGAGGAGGGGCTGGTCGAGCTCGCACCAGTCGCGCTGGATTGGGCGCCCCACGATGGCGAACATGCCCTCCTCGTTGGCGACCGGGAAGGCCCACTCGGTGCGGAAGTCGGGGCGGTAGTTGAAGGGCAGCTTCAGCACCGCGCCGCCCAGGAGCAGGGCGTGCAGGCCCGGATCCAGGTCCTCGCTCGAGAGCGTGTAGAGCGTCTGGATGCGCGTATCGAGCAGCTCGGTGGGGTCCACCTGCTCGGCGGCCTGCTCCACCCCCAGGGTCGAGTCCACCGCCGGCAGCGGCTCGCCCTCGGGGCTCAGGCCGACCAGATCTCCAGCCGGGACCATGCAGCCCGCGGCGTCGAAGTAGCCCTGGGCGGTCATGCCGGCCTGGACGAGCACCGCCCCGTCCGAGGTCAGCGAGGCCCGCGTACACGGCTGCCCCTCGCTGTCCAGCAGCAGGCGCATGCGCTTGCCGTAGAGCTTGCTGCGCTCGAGCTTGGTGAAGTCGAAGTGGGTGGTGGCGCCCAGGTGGCTCACCACGATCTGTCGTGCCATGGCCTCGGTCCTCGTTCGGCCCCTATCCGCCGAGGGCGGCCACTGCAGGGGCCTCTGACCGTCACGCAATGGGGCCCTCTACGGGGGCCGTAAATGCGCTATTGCAGGACGATGAAGAGAACCGAGAAGTACTGGTCCAAGCGCCTCCCCGAAGACCGCCAAGGGCCCTTCGACGACATCGTCATCGGCTCGGGCATCGGCGGGATGACCGCCGCGGCGCTGCTGGCGAAGCTGGGTCGCAAGGTGCTCGTCCTGGAGCAGCACTACGTGCCCGGCGGCTTCACCCACGTGTTCCGGCGCCAGGGCTACACCTGGGACGTCGGGGTGCACGCGGTGGGCGAGGTCACGCCGCACACGATGCCCGGGCGGCTGCTGCGAGAGCTCACCAACGACCGGCTGAAGTGGACCAGCCTGGGCCCCGTCTACGACGAGTTCCACTTCCCGGACGACTTCCACATCGACTTCCCCGACACCCCCGAGGGCTTCCGGGACAACCTGATCGCGGCCTTCCCGGACCAGGTGCACGCCATCGACACCTACCTGCGCCTGGTGCGCGAGGTGTCCGGGGCGATGAAGGGCTACTACCTGGCCCGAATCATGCCCGAGTCCCTGCGCGGGCCCGCCGAGTGGCTCTTCGCCCGCGGCGCGCGTCGGCACTTCCTGGCCAACACCAAGGCCGTGCTGGACAAGATCACGGACGACGAGAAGCTCAAGGCGGTGCTCTGCGCCCAGTGGGGCTACTACGGCAGCCTGCCGGAGCGCTCGAGCTTCGCGATGCAGGCGCTGGTCACCAAGCACTTCCTGCACGGCGGCTACTACCCCGAGGGTGGCAGCGGCGAGATCGCCCTGGGCCTGTTGAAGACGGTCGCGGAGGCGGGCGGCTGGACCCGCATCGTGGCCTCGGTGGACCAGCTGCTGGTCGAGGGCGGGCGCGTCACCGGCGTGCGCATGAGCGACGGCGAGGAGATCCGGGCCAGCCGGGTCATCTCGGCCGCGGGCATCGTCGCGACCCTGAAGCGGCTGCTGCCCGAGGCGGAGCGCGAGGCCCCCTGGGTGGCCGAGGCCCTGGGCGGGCTGGAGCCGGCCTCGGCCCACGTCTGCCTGTACATCGGCTTCAAGGGCGACGTCACGAAGGCGGGGGCCAGCTCGGCGAACAAGTGGTTCTACGAGGTCTGGCAGTCCCAGAGCGACAGCTGGGAGGTGCGTCCAGGCGAGGACCTGCCCCGCGCCCCCTGCATGTACTGCAGCTTCCCGTCGCTCAAGGACCCCCTCCACGACCCGGGCCCGGAGCTGCGGCACACCGGCGAGGTGGTGACCTTCGTGCCCTGGGACGCCTTCGAGCCCTGGTCGGGCACCGGCTGGCGCAAGCGGGGCGAGGACTACGAGGCCTTCAAGGCGGCCCTGCAGGAGAAGCTCCTGGCTCAGTTCGTCCAGCGCATGCCCGGGCTGGCGCCGCACATCGACTACGTCGAGATGTCGACGCCGCTGTCCACCGAGTTCTTCTGTCGGCCCGTGGCTGGCAGCATCTACGGCATCGAGCCCACGCCCCAGCGCTTCGAGAACCCCTACCTGAAGCCGCGCTCGCCCCTGGACGGGCTGTTCTTCGCGGGCTCGGAGGTGACCACGGTTGGCGTGATGGGGGCCATGATGGGGGGCGTGCTGGCCGCCGGCGCGGCCGAGCCCGTGGGGGTCTTCAACCTGGTCCGCGGCCTGATGTGAGGGCCTACTCGAGCAGGTAGCTCAGGGTCTGCTGGGTGCCGTCGCGGTGGCTGACGGCCACGGTCAGGGTGTCGGCCTTGCGGACCTTGCGCCAGACCCAGAAGACGTCGGTGGTGCCCGTGACAGCCTGACCGTTGATGCTGTGGACGACGTCGCCGTTGCGGAGGCCCACCTCGTCCAGGGGTGAGCCGCAGCGGATCCGCCGCACGCGGAAGCCGTCCCGCTGGCCGTCGCTGCCGCGGTGCCAGTAGGTGTCCGCCAGGCTCTCGGCCTTGTCCAGGTCCGTGGTCCAGGCGGAGACCAGATCCTTGTCGACCTTGTACTGGTCCGCGCCCAGGGGCTGGACCATGCCGCTGGCGGGCAGGCAGGGCTCCTGGGTCGTCTGGGCCTGGGCCAGGCCGAGGAGCAACAGGACGGTCATGGAATCTCCGGGCGGTACCCCCAGAGACGAGCGGTCGACCGCCGCTATTCGAGCTCGCAGACGAAGCGCTTGCGATCGCTGCAGGTGTCGTCGTTCCACAGGCCGTCACCGTCGCCGTAGAGCTCGAGGCAGTGCTGGTTCCAGAGCCAGTTGTTCGGCTGCCCGTCGGACCAGTTCCGGTAGCCGGCGCTGGACCCGCTGACCCAGAGCCAGACGTCCTCCTCGACGACGTCGGTCAGGCCGCCCCACCAGCCGTCGTGGCCGAAGACGTCGAGCTCGTCGGTCACCCAGGCGTTCTCGGCTTCGTCGTCCAGCGTGACGAGGTGGTAGCCGTAGAGGGTGCAGGCCGCCTCGGCGTCGCCCCAGGACAGCTCGTAGGCGTCGCAGAACAGGTAGGTG
>CALGIB010000081.1 GCA_937915955.1 uncultured Pseudomonadota bacterium | reverse complement strand
TGCGTCCCTACGGCGCTGCGCGCCTCCGGTCGCACCCCCGCGGGGGTCGCGGCGGCCGTCAAGATGAACGCCTCGGCGCCATCAATCTGACTCGCGTCCCCCAGAGCGAATCACCCCCCTGACCGCGAGGCCAGGGGGGTGACTTCTGGATGCTCGGGGTGACTACTTCACCGGGTGCATCGCGCTCACGTCACCCGTGCGGCCCTCGGAGTGACAGACCGTGCAGCTCTCGTAGGGCTCGTCGGCGTTCAGGGTGCCGCGGTCCCACTTGACCGCCGCGCCGTTGTTCTCCATGTGGGCCGCCGCCACCTTGGCGTCGTGGCACCCGCCGCAGGCCGTCGCCGTCGACGTGGTGACCAGGTCGGCGTCGTTAGGCATCGTCTCTCGGTCCGCCGCGACCTCCTCGATGGAGCTGGCGTCCGTACCGACCACGAAGCTGGCCTCGAGCGCGTTCTCCGGCACCGACTCGGGCATGTAGGTGCCGTCGCTGTGACAGGTCTCGCAGTTGCCGATCTCACCCGGGAAGGCCACCACGTGTCCGTCCGGGTACTCCTCGAGCTGGTCCGGGGAGATGAACGTGTAGTGGGTGCCGCCGCTGCGGTTCCGGACGAAGTCCAGGGGGGACTCACGGTGCTCGGCGCCGTGGATTCCGTGGATCAGGTTCGGGAAGTACATCGACGACTCGGGGAAGCTCAGGTCGATCTCCGTTCCGCTGCTGGACAGACTCGGGTTGTGGCAGAGCGTGCACACCTGGACGGTGTAGACGCGGTTTCCACCGTGCCCCTCGAACCACTCGTGGCAGCTCGAGCACTTCTCGGCGTCCACGACCTCGCGGCGCGCGTCGTCACCGTCGACCGTCAGCACCCGCGACACGGCGTGCAGCGACAGGTACTCGTCGGAGTCGTCCGGGTCCGTCTGGCGGAAGTAGCCCTGCATGCCGATGGTGCGAAGCGTCGCGCCCTCGGGGAATGCGTCCGCCACGACGACCGTGTTCGTTCCACTGCTGTAGCTGAACGTGGCGTCGCCGCCGTCGGGGTCCAGGCTCGCGGAGTCCGGCTGGCCGGAGTCCTGTCCCAGGTTGTTGAAGTCCGCCGGGCTGTCGTTGTTGCCCTGGGCCATGGCGTAGGCCAGCAGCAGTGACGGGTAGCGGCCTTCGGCCTCGATGTCTGAGGGCAGCGCCGACAGGTCGACCTCGGTGCCGTCGATCGTGATCTTCAGCTCGACCGTGAGGTCGTTGTCGCCGTCCACCGACGCGCTGACGAGCTCGTACTCGACGACGTACTGACCGTCGGGCACGTCCGGGTTGTTCGCCGTGGCGTTGCCCGTGACGTGGACCTCGGCGATCTTGTCCGCCGTGTGGCAGGTCGAGCACATCGAGTTGTCGGTCTGCTTGCCGCCGGCGTGCTCGGTGTCGCTCGAGGCCAGGTCCACGTCGACGTGGCAGGACTCGCAGGCCTCGGCGTAGGGCCGCTCCATCCAGTTGTCGCCGTCCGGCGTCGACTCGTCGTCGCCGGTGTGGCACTTGGCGCAGTTCGTGACGTCCTGCGGGTAGCCGACCTCGTTCCAGCTGTGCTCGACGTCCCGGTAGCCCCAGATCGTGTACTCCTCGTTCAGCTCATCGCCCATGTGGATCTTGTGGACCATCTCGGGCAGGTTGACGGTGTTGCCGCTGTTGGGGTCCGTGGTCCCGGGGTTGTGGCAGGTGACGCAGTAGTCCGTGTCGATGCGACCGCCGCCGTGGATGGCCAGGTCTCCGTGGCACTCGTTGCAGGACGCGACGTCGACGATCGCGCGCGTGACCGCGTCCGCGCCGCTGGGGACCCAGTCGAAGGTCGGGTTGAGGACGAGCTCCTCGTCGTCCGCCAGCGGGATCTCCATCTGGAAGGCGACCCGGTGCAGGTAGTCCTCGTTGTAGGTGACCTCGAAGGGGTCCGTCACCGCCGTGATGTCCGTGGCGAAGGTGTAGGAGTAGGAGCCATCACCGACGTACTCCAGGGTGCCGTCGTTCTCGGTGGTGGCCTGGATGGCCGTGGTCAGGACCGGGACGTCGTCCGGGCCCGCCGTGGATCCGGTGGTGTCGGCCTCGGTGTTGACGTAGGACTGCCAGACGTCGGGGTCGCCGTCCTCGCCCGGGATCAGCTGGGCGACGGTGGCGCGGAATCCGCGCGCGTCGATCAGGTCCTGGTCGATCCCGTCGTAGGGGTTTCCGTCCTGGTCGACCACGGTGAAGCTGACCACCGGGTTCCCGGAGACCTCGACGCCGTCGATCGTGACCGTCAGGTCGGTGGGCTCGCCGTACAGGTCCTGCCCGTTCTCTCCATCCTCTCCGTCCTCTCCGTCGGCGCCTTCGGCGCCATCCGTCCCATCCGCTCCCGGGGGGCCCTCGCATGCGACGAGGACCAGACCGATGAGGGCCGCGGGAATCAGCAAGCTACGCATTGCAACCTCCGCTGCCCCTCGCTGCAAGCGTCGGGCCAGGGGCTCGACCTGCAGCCCGGCGGCGTCCCTCGGAGCTTGTGGGCGATCCAGCACAGCGGCAGTGTGTGGGCCCCCCCAGATCGGCCCAGGGGGCCGGCGGGTGGAGCAGTCGGGTCTGGCCCGGTGCTTGCAGTGGCAGCGGCTCGTGCTCTTCCAACTGCTGGCCTGCGTTCCGTCCAGTCCTCCCTTCGAGAGTCCGACCCTCAAGGGGTCTTCTCCGGCAGGAGAGCTCGCCGGCGTCCTCGTCGATAGGGACGGCGGGCCGATCGAGGGTGGCTTCGTGAGCTCGTCACCTGGCGGGATCGAGGCTCGAACGGACAGCGCTGGCGCCTTCTCGATCCCGAGAATGCAGCCTGGGACCTACCAGATCGTCGGCGCCGCCGAGGGCTGGGAGGCCGCCTGGTCCGAGCCGGTCGAGGTGGGCGAGGGCGCGCAGGCCTGGGTCGAGCTCACGCTGGAGCCGGCCGAGGATCTGGACGGGTGGCTGCGGGTCTTCGTCGAGGGGCCCTACGACCTGCCGATCGAGGGCGTCGACGTCTCAGCGTCCTGGGACGGCGGCTCGGAGACCCTGAGCACCGACGCGGACGGCCAGGCCGTGTTCATCGGGCTGTCGGCCCTGGCGGTCGAGCTCGCGGTGGACGACCCGAGCGGCCGGCTCCAGGGCGTCGAGGCCAGCGTCTCGATGCCCGCGCTGGGGGGCGAGCAGATCGCCCTTCGGCTCGCGGGCCTGGCCGCCGCGGACGCCGGAGCGGTGGGCAGCACCTACTGCGGCTACTGCCACCAGGATCTGGGCGCGCGGCACGCCGCGGGCGTCCACGGTCAGGGCTACGGGGACCTGGACTCGGTGCCTTGGAGCAGCTTCCCCGAGGGCGCCGACGGCGTGGTGGGCG
>CALGIB010000080.1 GCA_937915955.1 uncultured Pseudomonadota bacterium | reverse complement strand
CGCAGCGCTGCGGCAGCTCGTACTCGCGCGGCGCGATCTCCGGGGTCAGCCGCAGCGCGCGGGCCAGCAGGGAGCGGCGCGTACCGGAGGGGCCGGACTCGGCCAGCTTGCGGCGGATGTGCTGGACGCTCTCGTCGGCCAGGAGCAGTCCTGCGAGACGCCGGTCGGCCTCGGAGCGGATGAGGTGGGCGTCCATGGGCTCTCCGTGCGAGGGCAGAGCCTAACGGGATAGCTCCATGCATCGGAGGACCGGTGCCCCTGTTCGAGTACGGCTGCCTGGATTGCTCCTCGGTGCTGGAGGTCTTCCAGCAGCCGGGGGACCCCTCGCCGCAGCTCTGCGGCTACCGCTGCCCGCTGGCTGGAGACGACGAGCGCCGCGGCTCCGGTCGCCTCGAGCGTCAGCTCAGCGCCCACGCGGGCTCGGTCACGCCCGTGCTGCGCAGGGCCGCCACCGACGCCGACATCGAGCGTGTCGGGTTCACCAAGTACGTGAACGAGGGCGGCAAGCTGGTCAAGGTGGCCGGGCGCGGGCCGGACGTGATCCAGGACGAGGAGTCCTGAGCGAGGCGCGTGAGCCGCGACCGGGCGGGAAGAGAGAAGGGGGATGCGACATCCGCCCGGTCGCGGCTCGCACATCGCGAGCACAAGGTCGATCCGGTGGGCGGCCTTGGGGGTTTCGGTTTGGTTTCGACCCCGGTCAACGCCGGATCGGGCCCTTGGGCTTGCGCTTCTTGAGCCGGGTGGCGTCGCGGTGGGCGGCCTCGGCGCGGCGAATGGCCTGCTCGTGGCAGTCCGGGCCGGGCTCCGGGTCCGGCTGGCGCTGGGTGTAGCGGCCCTCGCTGTCCATGTCCCAGGCCCGGCGCTGGTCGGTCAGCTGCGCCTCGAGTATCCAGCGGAGCTCTGCCTGCAGCGCGGGGTCCTCGACCGGCGTGAGCACCTCGACCCGGCTCTCGAGGTTTCGCTTCATCGTGTCGGCGGAGCCCAGGTAGTACTCCGGCGCTCCGTCATTGTGGAAGCGGTAGACCCGGGAGTGCTCGAGGAAGCGCCCCACGATGCTCACGACCGTCACGTTCTCTGAGAGCCCGGGCAGCCCGGGTCGGAGGCGGCAGGTATCCCGCACGATCAGCCGCACCCGGACGCCGGCCTGGCTGGCCCGGTACAGGGCGCGGGTCAGGTCCTTGTCCTCGAGCGCGTTGACCTTGAGCTGGATCCAGCCCTCGCGCCCCTCCAGGGCGTGCTCCCGCTCGCGCTCGATGCAGGCCAGGAGCTTCGGCTTCATCAGCTTGGGGGCCACCAGGAGCTTCCGGTAGTTGCGCTTGGGGCGGTAGCCGGTGGTCAGGTAGTTGAACAGCTCGGTGAGATCGTGTCCGATGTCGGGATCGCAGCTCAGCAAGCCCAGGTCTGTGTACAGTCTGGCGGTGCCAGAGTGGTAGTTGCCCGTGCCGATGTGGGCGTAGCGCCGCAGGCCGTCGTAGTCCCGGCGGACCACCAGGATGCACTTGCAGTGGGTCTTCAGGCCCACCACGCCATAGGTGACGTGGATGCCCGAGGACTCCAGGCGCGAGGCCCAGCGGATGTTCGCGGCCTCGTCGAAGCGGGCCTTGAGCTCCACCACGACGGTGACCTGCTTGCCGTTGAGCGCCGCGTCCCGGAGCAGATCGATGACCCGGGACTCGGACGCGGTGCGGTACAGGGTCATCTTGATGGCGAGCACCTTGGGATCGGTGCTGGCGTGCAGCAGCAGGCGCTCGACCGAGGTCGAGAAGCTCTGGTAGGGCTGATGGACCAGGATGGGGCCCTGGTTGCGGATGCGGTGGAAGATGTTGGCTTCGTGCGCCAGCTCCGGGTGGTCGACCGGGTAGTGCGGCGGCAGCTGGAGTTCCGGCCTCTGGATGCGGGTGAGCTCGAAGAGGTCGGCCAGCCCGAGCAGCAGGCCAGGCATGGACACGTCCGAGCTCTCGTCCAGTCCGAGCTCCGCGGCGAGCATGCCCTTGTGGACGGGGGGCATGTCCTGGGAGACCTGCAGGCGCACGATGGGGGCGAAGCGCCGCTCCCTCAGCTCCGACTCGATCAGGCTGAGCAGGTCGTCGGCGTGCTCCTCGTCGGTCTCGGTGTTGGCGTTC
>CALGIB010000079.1 GCA_937915955.1 uncultured Pseudomonadota bacterium | reverse complement strand
AGTCGTCCTCGAGCCAGGCGCTGCTGCCGTCGCAGCGCAGATCGTCCGTGTCCGGATCGCCGTAGCCGTCCCCGTCGCTGTCCGCGAAGAAGGTGGTCTTGCCCGAGGCGCCAGTGTCCGCGTCGTCCGCGAAGCCGTCGCAGTCCTCGTCCACGTCGGCGGCGTCGCAGGCCTCCGAGGCGGCCGGGTTGACGTCGCCGTCCGTGTCGTCGCAGTCCCCGTCGACCTCGGCGTAGCCGGCGGGCTGGGAGCAGGCATCCAGCGTGCTGTCCTCGCGTCCGTACAGGTCGCCGTCGTCGTCCAGGAAGTACGTGAGCGCGTCGATGGCCTCGCCGCCGTCGGTGGTCCCGTTGCAGTCGTCGTCCTTGCCGTTGCAGACCTCGGTGGCGTCGGGGTTCACGGCCTCGTCGGTGTCGTCGCACTCCTGGCAGGCCGGCCAGCCGTCCTCGTCCGCGTCCGCGAAGCCGGTGGAGCCGTCGCAGTTGTAGTCGTTGGGGTCGGTGCAGTCGGACTCGGTGGCGCCGGGGTTGAAGGCCGTGTCCGAGTCCACGCAGTCCCCGCCCAGGGCCGCGTAGCCCTCGGGCTGGAAGCACTGGACCAGGGCGGCGGCGTCCTGACCGTAGTCGTCGCCGTCCACGTCCAGGTACCAGGTGGACGCGTCCGAGACCGAGTCGTCGTCGTCGTCGGTCAGCCCGTCGCAGTCGTCGTCCACCTCGTTGCAGACCTCGAGGGCCTCGGGGTTCACCGCCGCGTCGGCGTCGTCGCAGTCGCCCACGTCGCGGGTGTAGCCGTCCACGAAGTCGCAGCTCTCGATCAGGTCGTCGGGGTCGCCCCAGCCGTCCTCGTCCTCGTCCGCGTACCAGTCCAGGGGGATCGCGTCGTTGTCCACCGCGTCGTCGCAGTCGTCGTCGACGCCGTTGCAGAGCTCGTCCGCCTCGGGGTAGGCCTCGGACCGCGCGTCGTCACAGTCGCCCCCGACCAGGACGTAGCGATCGTCGGGGGCCTCACACTGCTCGATCCCCGCGCCGGCGCCGAAGCCGTCGCCGTCCAGGTCGATGAACCAGGTGAGGCGCCCGATCTCCGCGTCCGTGTCGTCGCAGTCCTGCAGCATGCGCACGCCGTCGCCGTCGGGGTCCCAGTCCCCCTCGGTCAGGAGCGCACAGCCAAGGGTCAAGCTCAGAGCAAACATCGGGCCTTCCAGCTAGCATGAGACACGCGGGGTCCCCAGGCCGGCAGGTTAGCCCGCCGACCGGCAGGAGCCTATGCTTGCCCCTGGAGGTCGAGGTGTCGCTGCGGGACGCGCTGCTGAAGTCGGGAGCCATCGACAAGAAGAAGCTGCGCGAGACCGAACGCGAGCTCAAGCGCCAGCGCAAGCAGGACGAGGGCTCACGCGACAAGAAGAAGCGGCTCCAGGCCCAGGAGCGCGCAGCCCGTCAGGCCGAGTCCGAGGCCCGTCAGGCCCAGCGCCTCGAGGCCCGAAAGCGCCACGAGAGCGAGTCGTCCAAGGCGGCCGCCGCGCTGAGGGTGCGCCACCTGGTCAAGGCCCACGCCATCCAGACCCGAGGAGGCGGGGGCACGCGCTTCTACTTCCCGATGCTGGACGGCAAGACGATCGGACGCCTGAGGGTGCCCTGGACGGTGGCCCGAGGCCTGCGCGCAGGGGACTACGCCGTCGCGGCGCTGACGAACCCGTACTCGGACCCCGAGTACCTGATCGTCGACCGGGTGGCGGCCGAGAAGGTGCACGCGAGCAGCGCCAGCACGCTGGTGTTCTGGAACCAGGAGCCGGGCAGCGCCCAGGACCCCAGCGACTGCTTCACGGACGACCTCGAGGTCAGGTGAGGCGGGCCTTCAGGCTGTCCCAGAAGCCTCGGGAGACCTCCTTGTCCGGCGGCGCGTCCTGGCCCGTCAGCAACTCCACGTCGTCGCTCGGCTGGAGCTCGCCGAAGAAGGCCCGCGCGCTGGCGAAGCCTCGGGGCAGCTCGAAGTCGCCCCTCTCCGAGAGCTCCCAGGCCGCCTCGACGCAAGCCAGGGCGTGCGCCGGCGACACGATCATGAGCGGCTGGTCCTCCTCGCTGACCTCGGCCAGGGTCCGCTGGAACACCCCCGGGTGGACGTGCGACTCGAGCCGCGCGGCGCGGACACCCTGCAGCTCCAGGTCCAGCTCGAAGAACACCGCCGCCATCTCGCCGCTGGCGTGTCGCCGGGTCACCAGGACCGGGAACCGCGAGCCGGTCTGGTGCCAGGACTCGCCGATGTAGGCGTCGCCGAAGGGCCACTCCATCACCTGGCTCAGCCCAGCGCGGCGGAGCTTCGACAGGGTCGCGCTGCGGGAGCGTCGAACGTCCTGCTTCCCCGACCGCTTCTGCTGCTTGCGCTCCTGCGCCTTCTGCTTCTGGCGCTCGCTCCGGGCCATCACCGCCTCCGTGGACAGAGCCTAGCAGCTTCGGCCTCAACGAGCCGCCACTGGGTCCGAAGTGGATGGTGGAGGCTCCATGCACGTCTTGTTGCTCGACCCCGGGACCGCGGGGCGCCAGACCGCCGAGCTGCTGGGGCAGCCGACGCTCGAGGTCAGCACGCCCGACCAGGCCCTGGACATGCTCGTCCGCTTCCCCGTGGACACCGTCATCTGCGGCAGCGACTTCGCCGAGGAGCTGGTCGCCCTCCTCGATCGCGTCCAGGCCCTGCACCGCGTCGCGGCCTGGGTGGTGGCGCCTCGGGACGCCGTCGAGTCCACCCGCGACCTGCTCGAGGCGGGGGCCAGCGGCTGGATCCCCTCGGACGCAAGCCCCTGGGAGCTGCGCCTGACCTTCGCCCCGCGCAGCGCCTGGAGGTCAGCGGCCTGAGCTCCAGGGCTCGCCCGGCTCGGGCTGGAACTCCTGGCCGTCGAACTGGAAGCGCTCGATCCCGGTGAGCCGCCCGGCCTGGACCGTATAGACACAGAAGCTGGCCGTGCGCCCCTTGTCGGGCAGCCACGCGTAGCCCCCAGCGCCCGGGTTCAGGATGGGGATGGCGCGCTCGCCGCCGCTCAGCTCGGTCCGGAAGCCGTGGTGCTCGTGACCGTGCAGCACCGCACCGACCTTGTGGCTGTGCTTCTCCAGCACCGCCTCGATCTCGACCGCGTTGGTGATGTTGCGGGTGTTCGGGCCGTAGGGCTGCCCGCGTCGGTCCCGCAGCGGGTAGTGCAGCATCAGGAAGGTGAACTCGGCCTCGAGCCCCTCCAGCAGCGCGTCCAGGCGCTGGAGCTGCTCGGCCTCGCAGGTCCCGGTCGAGAGGATCAGGCGGGCCCGACAGACGTCCACGCAGACAAAGGCCAGGCCGCCGACCCGGTGCACCCGCGGCCAGTCCCCCTGCCCTGTCCAGCGCCC
>CALGIB010000078.1 GCA_937915955.1 uncultured Pseudomonadota bacterium | reverse complement strand
CCGCGACCGCGTTGAAGATCTCCAACATGTCCCGCCTGCCGAAGGCCATTCGGCCGAGGAGGAGTTCGTAGAGGATGGCACCCAGGGAGAAGACGTCGCCGCGGCGATCCACTCCCTTGGCGTCCCGGATCTGCTCGGGAGCCATATAGGATGGAGTGCCCATCGCGACCCCGGTTCGGGTCTGCCCCAACCCAGGCTCGCCGCCCAACGCCTTGGCCAGTCCAAAGTCCGCGACCCTCGCCACCGGACGGTCCCCGCCGAGATCGATCAGGACGTTCGCGGGCTTGAGGTCCCGGTGGACCACGTCGGCCTGGTGCGCAAACTCCACGCCAGCGAGCACCTGCTCGAAGAGGTCAAGGGCCTGCTCGAGCGAGGGCCTGTTCAGCTCCAACCAACCCTCGAGGCTGGGCCCGCGGACGAAGTCCAGCAGCAGCCCCGGCGAACCCTCGACGTCGAGGACATCGGTCACCGGCAGCAGGTTGGGGTGCCTAAGCCGAGCCTGTAGGCGTCCCTCTTGGAGCAGCCTCTGCCGGATCGACGCGCCCGTGTGACTCAGGACCTTCAGCGCGTGCTCGGTCCCCAGCGAGGTGTGCCGGACCCGGTAGACGACGGCCATCCCGCCCACGCCGAGCCGTTCGACCACCTCGTAGCGCTCGACGCGCGTCCCGGGAGCGAGCTCCATGGCCGGAGCCTACTCGATGCGGATGAGGCACCGGCCGCGGCGATGGGGAGCCATGCCCAGGTGAACGCCCAGTCCGTCACCCGACCCGCGGAGCGCAGGCTCCGCGACCGTGAGCGTCAGAGCCCCCGGAGCTCTTCGGGGCGCAACGGAATGGCGCCGGCCAGGGCCAGGTCGATGGTCTCGACGATGCGCTGGCGGTCCTGCGGGAGCGAGCCACCCAAGGGCAGGTAGTTGCTGGCGTGGTTGGTGCGGAACAGTGCCTTGCTCGGGCTCGACTCCCCCACCATCGTGCGCAGCTCGCCGAGCAGCCCGTAGATGTCGGGCAGCCGCCAGCCCAGGCGGTCCATGGTCGCGGACAGGGGCGTGCCCTCGACGATGGTCAGGGTCAGCGCAGCGAGGAAGTCCGGATCCATGGCCGTGATGAGGCGCGCGGATCCCTCGGCATGTTCCTGAGATCGTTCGACTCCTCCAGCACCGAGCAGGAAGATCGCCGAGACCTTCATGCCCGCCTCGTGGGCCTTGCGCGAGGCCTCGACGTGGGCCTCGAACAGGTAGTCCTCGTCACGGGAGGCGCCCTCGGGGCGAGGCTGCTTGGCGAGCCGCCGCATGACCGTCTCATCGCCGCTCTCGGGGCCCATGTAGAGCACGCCGAGCCCCAACTCGCGCAGCCGACGGAGCTCCTCGGGGGTCTTGCCGAGCACGTTGCTGGCCATCGCGTAGCAGCTGACCTGCTTGAGGTTGGGGAAGCTGTCGGCCGCCTCGCGGAGGATGGGCTCCCAGCTCTCCATCGGCATGACCAGGGCGTCGCCGTCCGCGACGAAGAGCTTGCGGACGCGGCCGGCCCCGCGGTCGGCGACCTCGGCCAGCTCCTCGAGGCAGTCCTCGACGGGGCGGACCTTGAACCGCTTGGACCGGTACATGTGGCAGTAGGTGCAGTTGTTCCAGCTGCAGCCCAGCGTGGCCTGGAGGATGAGGCTGTTCGCTTCCGAGGGGGGACGGAACAGGGGGTATTCGTATCGCATGCGCTACCCGTCCTCGGGCGGATCCATCCGCCGCGCTTGGTCGATCGGCCCGTCGAACTCCGACCGCCAGTCTCGGTCCTGCCTCATGCGGAACCTGGAGTTCACCCGGTAGCCGACCGCGATGCTGGCATCGAGGCTGAAGAGGCGCCTCGGGTGGAGCTTGCCGGCCGCCGCAGCTCGTTCCATCTCGGTGACTACCGACCCAGCCGTCCACGCGCCGGAGTCGAAGCTGTTCCTCAGGCGCTTCGGCATGGCGGGCACCTGGACGCCGAAGAGTTCGGCCATGCGCTTCTGGGTCAGCCAGACCGTGAGGTCCTGGCAATCGACATCGATGCCGACCTGGCCCTCGGGCGAGGCGTAGAGGAGCAAGTCATCCATGGTGTCCATGTATCGCTGACTGAACCGGCGTTCGATAGGTGCTGATCGGCCTGACCCCGCCCGCCTCGCCGGTGTCCACATGGACCGACCCTGACCTCGAGGCCCCACAGCCTCCTCAGCAGCGAAAGGACGGTATCGTCGAGGCTCTCCGCGGAAAGGCCACGCATCTGCCCGGCCCTCCGCCGCGCAGCTCAGGGTGGACCCATGCTCCTCG
>CALGIB010000077.1 GCA_937915955.1 uncultured Pseudomonadota bacterium | reverse complement strand
GGGGCCCACGAGTTGGTGCTCAGCAAGCCCTGATCGGGACACCTGCCCCGCGGATACGCTGCAAGATCCTTGCCCTCGGTGGGTTAGGTGGCCAAAGAGTTCTACGGTTCGGAGGCGCCCGATGATTCGCTCGATGCTCAAGAAGCTGCTCGGCCGCGACGAGCAGCAGGCCGGCAAGGCCAAGCCCTACCCCTTCAAGTACGACTCCGCCCAGGCGCGCACCGCCGCGCCCCCGGCTCGGTCCGAGCCCGACGAGGACGAGGACGAGGACGAGGACCACGGTCACTCCCACTCGCACGGTCACAGCCACAGCCACGAGGCCGCCCCCGAGCCGGCGGCCCCGGCGGTCCAGGAGCCCGCGGTCGAGGCCCTGCCCCAGGGCGACCTCACCGTCGACGACATCGAGCTGATGACGGTCAAGGAGCTCCGCGGCCTGATCAAGGACCGCGGGCTGAGCGCGCGCAGCAAGGCCAGCAAGGCCGAGCTGATCGTGCTGCTGACCGAGACCGGCTCGGGCGGCAACGGCGACGAGGACGCCCCGACCGAGGCGCCGCTCATCGACCTGAACGAGGTCCAGGAGCTGCTCGACGACATGGTGCGGCCCGCGCTCCAGGCCGACGGCGGCGACATCACGCTGATCAAGATCGAGGGCCCGGACATCCACGTCCGCCTCGTGGGCGCCTGCTCGACCTGTCCCTCCTCCATCCTGACGATGAAGATGGGCGTCGAGGCGCTGCTCCGCGAGGAGTTCCCGGTCATGCAGAACTTGGTGCAGGTGGACTGAGGCGGTCTGACGGCCGCCGTTCATCGAGGCTGATCCAGGTCAGCACGGGCCGGAGCCAACCGGGTGACCCTGTGCGGGATGTTCTTCCTCCTGGCCTGCACGACGAGCCCCGCGCCCGTCGAGCGCGGCGACAGCTCCGCGCCCCTCGATCTGCCCGCGCACAGCGAGTGCTTCGAGCTCGGCCACGTCATGGACGAGGAGACCTGCCTGGCGGTGGTCGAGGACGACGGCCGCTACCCGACGGTCAGCGAGAACAAGTCGGGCCTGGAGCCGGACTGGGACGACCCCCGCATCGACGACCCCGAGCTCGAGTGGCTTCGCAGCCAGATCCAGCGCTGCACCTGCTCCTGCTGCCACACCCGCCCCTGGGGCGGCCCAGGGGTCTACTTCTACGACCTGACCTGGGAGCCGGTCTGGATCGACAGCGCCTCGAGCTGGAGCCTGCGCGTGCTCAAGGGCGACACCCACGACGACACCCAGACCCTGCCGACCACCGACCGAGCGCGCCTGGACGCGATCATCGATTCCGAGCTGGACCGCCGGCGCAACGCGGACTGAGCTGGTCGGGTCGGATACCCTGACCCCGTGAGATCCCTCCGCAAGCTGGCCTTCGGCCTGGCCGTCGCCGCGCTGCTCTTCGTCGGGATCGAGCTGGTCGCGCGGCAGGTCACGGGGCCGCCGACACCCCCGGCGATCTCGCGCGTGCCGCAGATCGAGGATCGCTGGCTCAAGGACGACGGCGCCTACGTGCTGACGACCTACCAGGACGGCTTCGCCATCGGGCCCATCGCCAAGGAGCCGGGCCGGCCTCGCCTGATCGTGCTCGGGGGCAGCTCCATGCACGGCGGGGACGGGCGGCTGGCCGCCGGGATGGAGGCCGCCAGCGTCCTTGGGCACTCCATGGACATCGACGTCGTCAACCTGGCCACGCCCGGCATGGCCACCGAGCACCTGGTCTCGATCCTGCCCGAGGCCCTGGCCTTGAAGCCCGACGTGGTGCTGATCTACACGGGCCACAACGACATCGGAAACGCCCTGTTCGCCGGCAGCTTCGGGGACGCCAAGGGCCGCACGATCGCCCGGGGCCGCCACCTGCTCTCCCACCTGAGGCTCTTCGAGCTCATCGAGGCCAACGTCACGCAGGTCCGCAGCGAGGCGGTGGTCGAGACCGACGACACCCCCGATGGGCCGCTGGACGCCCCGCGACGTGACGCCATCCTCGCCGGCTACGAGCAGCGCCTGCGCTGGATCGTCCGAGGACTACGGGACGCCGGCGTGCCGGTGCTCCTGTCCACGGTGGCCAGCGACGCCACGGCCCCTCCGCAGCGCTGGGCCTGCCCCGAGGTCCACAAGGAGCTCGGCTTCAAGGCCCACCCGCGCATGGTCTCCGGCCAGGGCCTGCCCAAGGAGCTCCTGCCCGACCACCCCTGCTCGGACGTGCAGTGGGTGCGCGGCCATCAGCTGATCGGCGAGGGCCAGACCGAGGCCGCCGTCGAGGCCTTCGACCGGGCCCGCGACACCGACCCCTGGGCCATCCGGGCCGGCCGACCGACCAACCGCGTCATCCGCGAGGTGGCCGAGGACGAGGGCGCGCTGCTGCTGGACTTCAACGCACGGCTGCGCTCCGAGGGGCCGGGCTACGAGCCCGGGCAATACTTCGCCGACCCCCTCCACCTGAACGATCTGGGGCACCGGGCCCTGGCGGTGATGGCCTCCAAGGAGCTGACCGGGCTGCTCGGCCTGCCCGACCCGGAGATCGAGTTCCCCACGGGTGGGTCTCCCCCTTGAGGCGCTGGCCGCAGGACCTGGCCGCCGGCGGCTTCGGTCTGCTGGCGGTGACGGCCTCGCGCCTGGGTGGGGGGCAGCCCTTCGAGGACGGGCCCTACCTGCTCGGCGTGGCCTGGCAGCTGGCCTGGGAGCTGCGGCACGGGGAGCTGCTGCAGGCCCTCCGCCACCTGGGCAGCGTGGTCGCGCCCCAGCCCGCTGGGGCCTATGTGCCCGCGGTCCTGGGCTACACGCTGCTGGGCGCCTCGCCGTGGGTCCCGGTGCTGGTCAGCTGGCTCTTGATCTGGGCGTGCTGGGATGGGCTCCGCCGGCTGGCTGCCTGGCTCTGGCCCGAGCGCTCCTTGTGGGGCGCCCTGGTGGCCTGGGGCGCGGTGGCCTCCTCGGCGCTGGTGCTCCAGAGCGCCGAGCAGCTGGGGGTGGATCTGGTGCTGTCGGCCTGCCTCCTCCAGGCCCTGTCCTGGGCGGCGGCGTCCGAGGGCCTCAGCGTGAGGCGCGCCAGCCTCGCCGCGGGGGCCTGGGCCGGAGCCTGCCTGCTGGTCAAGTACAGCGCTCCGCTGCTGCTGCTGGGTCCGCTCCTGGCCATGGCCTGGGAGCTCTGGCGTCGCCGCAGCCTGGGCCACCTCTTCGAGGCCGTGGGCCTGGCCGGCCTGGTGGCCGCGCCCTTCTACCTCTACAACCGGCCCTGGATCCTGGACTACCTGCGAGGCAGCGTGGGCCCCCAGGGCCAGGCCTCACCCAGCCTGGATCAGTGGCTGTTCTACCCCTCCGTGCTGATCCTCGCGCTGGGCTGGCCGCTGCTGTGCCTGGGGCTCGCGGCCGCCGCTCGGGGCCTGCTCGTGCAGCGAGAGCGCCTGCTCCTGGTGCTCGCCGGCTCGCTCGGCGGCCTGTTGCTGCTGGCGGCGCTGGAGCTGAGGCACGCTCCGGACCCGCTGATCCCGACGCTGGCGCGGCCCGAGTACGCCCTGCCCTGCCTCTTCCTCGGAGCGGCGCTGCTGGTGGGCCTCTGGCGTGGCCGCGCTCGCCCGGCCTTGGGCCTGCTGGTCGGGCTGCAGGCCCTCGCCAGCCTGGCCCTCTTCGCCCAGGCGCGCTCC
>CALGIB010000076.1 GCA_937915955.1 uncultured Pseudomonadota bacterium | reverse complement strand
GCGCCGAGGCGAGCACTGGTACCAGGGCACCGCGGACGCCATCTACCAGAACTTGAACCTCATCTACGACAGCCGCGCCACCCACGTGGCGGTCTTCGGCGGCGACCACATCTACAAGTTCGCCGTGGACCAGATGGACCGCGAGCACCGGGACAGCGGCGCCGACCTCAGCATCGCGGCCTGCCCCGTTCCGATCCAGGACGCCCGAGGGTTCGGCGTCCTGCAGGTGGACGACCAGGGCAACGTCGTCGGATTCCAGGAGAAGGTCCCCAACCCGACGCCCATCCCAGGACGGCCCGAGACCTGCCTGGCCAGCATGGGCAACTACATCTTCAAGCGCGACGTGCTGATCGATGCGCTGCGGCTGGACGCGGCCGATCCAGACAGCACCCATGACTTCGGCAACGACGTGATCCCGCGACTGCTTGCCGCAGGGGCGAAGATCCGCGCCTACGACCTCGGGCGCAACCGGGTCCCTGGAGACCCGCCGGACGCGGTCCCCTACTGGCGCGACGTGGGCACCCTGGACTCCTACTACCAGGCCTGCATGGAGGTCCGGAGCCCCCTGCCGGCGCTGAACCTATACAACCGCCAGTGGCGGATCCGCACCGCACAGCGCGACTACCCCCCTGCCCGCTTCGTGCAGCACTTCGGTCAAGGGGCGGTCGATCTGCACGACAGCCTGGTCTCGCAGGGGAGCGTGGTGGTCTCGGCGCGCTTGGACGAGGCGCTCATCGGCTACGACTGCTTCATCCACCCGGGCGCCTGTGTGCGGCGATCGGTGCTGTTCTCCGGCTGCAGCGTCGGGCCCGGCGCGCTGCTGGACCGAGCGATCCTGGACAAGAACTGCAGCGTGGCCGCGGGCGCCCGCGTCGGCATGGACCCCGAGGCAGACCGCCGCCGCTTCCCCTTCTTCAGCGACAGCGGGATCGTCGTGCTTCCCAAGGGCACCTACGTGCCGGCCGAGGGCCCCATCGAGCTGGCCAGCGACATGCACGAGTTGCTGACCTCCGATCCGGGCACAGGCCCCGTCATGGCGGCCTTCGAGGGCGAGCTGAGGGTCGCCACGCGCCACCGCCACAGCTACGGGTCCGCGGGTCCCGGCTACGGCCCGCGAGACTGACGCTCCGCTAGCTCCTACTCCAGGTACCCGAGCGCCCTGAGCGCATCCTCGTCGACCTGCCGGCTGCCCGGGTCCGGGTAGAGGCGCTCGACCAGCTGGTCCCGGCTGGGAGGGCCTCGCTCCTGGCTGCCGAAGAGCACGCGGCCTGGCAGATCCTGGGCCGGCGATACGCCCATCAGCGCCTGGACGGTCGGCGCGATGTCGAGCAGCTGAGCGTCCTCCAGGGTGACGCCCGCCCCGATGCCCGGCCCTTTGGCCAGCAGCACGCCCCGTGGGTCGTGATCCCCCGAGAAGGAGCGGTCAGTCAAGCTCGCGTACCCGGACATCGCCTCGCCGCCGACGACGCCACCCTCGAGGTCCCCGGGCGAGAGCTGCTCGTCGGCGAGCGTCAGGCCCAGGCTGTCGGGGGAGCCCGGGACCGGCTCCCACAGGTAGAACGGCTGCTCGTCCTCGGTCACCAACCCGGCCAAGAAGGACTCGAGCTCCTCGATCGAAGCCTGCTCGACCGTGATCGTCAACTTGATGCCCAGTCGAGCCACCTGGGTGGGCCCCAACGAGGCCTCGGCCCGCTCACGAAGCCGCTCCGTCAGCGGCGAGATGAAGAGCTTGTCGGTCTCCAGCGCCTTGAAGCCGTGGTCGCTGACGACGAGCACGGTCGTCTCCGGCCCGACCTCGTCCAACAGCTCCGCGAGGATGCCGTCGGCCTGCTCGTAGGCCCGCCGTAGCGGGTCCTCGTCCTCGCCGAGCAGGTGCCAGAAGCGGTGCCCCAGCGCGTCGGTGCCGTAGTAGGTGAAGGTCGCCAGCTCGGGCTCGAAGCGATGCAGGCACCACACGAATACGTCCCGGTCGATGCGCCCGCGCAGCAGGTTGAGCGCCACGAAGCGTTCCTCGTCCTGGGGCCGCTCGGTGCGCTCCCTCCACTTCCACCTGGCGACCTCGACCAGGGTCGAGAGGCGCAAGCCGCGAGGGATGCCCGCCAGCGCGAGCTCGGCGCTGGAGCGCTGCGCGGCCACCTGCTTGCGCTTGAGGCGGTGGGCCAGCTCGAGCTCCTTGACGAAGGAGAGCTCCATGGGCCAGGTCTCGGGAGAGGGGGCCAGCCAGGCGGGCACGATGAAGCCGTCGAGCTCGCGAGGGGGCCAGCTCACCAGCCACTTGTAGACGCCAACGCTGTGCCCTTCGGCCTCGACGACGTCCCAGATCCTGGGCACCTTCGCGTCCTGGGCCTGCACGCGGAAGCCGCGAACGCCGTGCTCCTCGGGGGGCTTGCCGCTGCCCATCGTCGTCCAGAGCAGGGGCGAGAACATGGGCTCCATCGAGCGCAGCACCGCGCGCGTCCCGTCCTCGCTCATGCCCTGGAGAGCGGGAAGATCGAGCCGGTCGACCAGGTCGAAGGTGGCCCCGTCGACGCCGACCACCAGGACGCGGACGTCCACCGGGCCCGGGCTGGGTCGGAGGCTCAGCAGGAGCAGCGCGAGCGGGAGCAGCGCCGTGGCCTTCCAGCGCCCTGCCGGGCCCCGATCCAGGAGCGCCCCCAGGCCGCCCAGCAGCAGCGAGGGGGGCAGCACGAAGAGCCCCAGCCAGAGCCCGGGGCGGTCCAGGAACCAGGGGTTGCCGGCGGCAGCCCAGGCCGAGAACAACAGGGCCGGCAGGCTGCCCAGGACGGCGCCCAGCAGCAGTCCTCGCCTCAAAGCAGGAACCTGCCGGGCTCGAACTCGTCCCAGAAGTGCCAGTCGCCGGGGTGGCAGCGCAGCCAGCGCTCGAGCTGCAGCGCCACCAGGTCGGCGGCCTCCTCCAGGTCCGAGGGGGCGACCAGCTCCGGCCCGATGACCGAGCGGTAGCCGCGAGGACCGAGGAACGTGTGCAGCGGCAGGAGCGCGGCCCCCGTCTTCATCGCCAGGAAGACCGCGCCGACCGGGACCTTCATCCGCTGGCCCAGGACACGCCGGTCGAAGCGACGCCCCAGCTCCCGGCCTCCGCCGGTCCCATCGATGGCGCTCAGCACGAGCTCGTTGTCCTTCAGGGCGCGCAGCACGGGACGGATGTACCCGGCGCCGTCCCAGATGCGACCGGGAATGTCGCCCTCGAGCCTCGCTCGCAGCTCCGCGGCCCGCCGCCCCTCGGCGCTGAGCTCGTGCGAGACCCCGCCGCCGCCGACCTGGTTGACCCGGTAGCCCTCCGAACCGAGCACGCACAGCGGAAGCTGGGCAGGACCCATGTGAGGGTGCATCAGGACGGCTCCCCGACCCCGAGACAGAGCACGGTCCAGCTCCTCCCGGCCCTCCAAGTCGAGGTAGGCCGAGCCCTGGCCAGCGGCGATGCGAGCGAAGGTCCAGCTGACGTACTGGTCGGCGAAGTGGGTCTGGAAGGTCTCTCGCACCCAGCCGTCCAGGCGAGGATCCTCACCGAAGGCCCGGGCCATGTTCCGGCGGACGCGGGCCCGCTTGCCCCGAGCGCCGATCCCGACCAGGCGCCCCAGCGCGCGGTTGGCCCGCAGCTCGCCGCCCGCAGGCAGGCGCGCCAGACCCAGCCGGTACGGACCCCAGACCAGGCGCCGGTACACGTCCTTGAGCGGGCTCTCGTCAAAGACCACGCGCTGCCTCCGGACCGCTCACTCCATGTACCCCAGCGCTTCCAGGCGCAGCCGCTCGTCCTCGGACAGCTCCACCATGCTGCGCTGCGCGTCGCCCGACAGCAGGCCCCGGGCCTGGGCCCGCAGGGGGGCCAGATCGTGATGCGGGGCGACATCGATCTCGCTGTGCGGCCGGTAGCCCTGACCCGCATCCGAGAGGAACAAGGTGTCCTCGAAGCCGGGCGCCTCGCGGTGCACGTAGCGGCTGTCGGCGGAGCGCAGGCTGACCACCCGGAAGCTGGGGCGCAGGTCGGGATCGGCGGCGCGGGCCTGGAGGTTGGCCGGGCGATCGTAGGCCAGCCCCCGCGCCGTGCCGCGACCGCCCAGGAGCAGGTCGCGACCGTCCATGCCCTCGGGGGCGGCGAGGCCCAGCAGCCCATAGATCGTCGGCGCCAGGTCGGTCAGCTCCGCCAGGTCCTGCCGCACGCCCGGGTCGACGCCCGGCCCGGCCAGGATCAACGGGACCCGCGTGCTCGCGTCATAGAGATCATCGCCGTGGTCGAACCAGACGCCGTGCTCGCCGAAGGCCTCGCCGTGGTCCCCGGCGACCACGACCAGGGTGTCCCGGGGGATGCCCTCGACCAGGCGACCCAGCTGGGCGTCCGCGAACGCGATCTCCCCGTCGTACTGCGCCAGGACCCAGTCCACGTCGGTGATGCCGCTCAGGCTCTGGCGCAGGTAGGGCGCGACCTCCTCCGGGTCGACCGCGGACATCGAGGTGTGGGCGGGGTCCCGGGGATCCCCCCTGTAGAGCTCGTCGTAGGGAGCCGGCGGCTCGTAGGGCCCGTGCGGATCGAACAGGTGCACCCACAGGAAGAACCGCTGGTCCTGTCCCTCGAGCCAGTCCAGCGCAGCGTCCACGGTGAGGTCCCCCCGACGCTCCAGGATCTGATCCGGCCAGAACCGCCGCACCGCGGCGGCCTTCAGTCGGCTCCCCAGCAAGCCCTCGCTCCGGAGCGAGGAGAAGTCGTCGTCGTAGACCTCGAAGCCACGCCGGAAGCCCTTGTCCCCGTCCAAGACGTAGGCGCTGACGAAGGCGCCCGTGACGTAGCCGTGCGCGCGAAGCTGCTCGGCCAGGACCGGCTGGTCCGTCGGCAACGGCACGCCGTTGAGCAGGGTGTCGTGGGTCCAGCTCCCCGTGCCCGTCAGGATCGTGGCGTGCGAGGGCCCGGTGACCGCGATCTGCGCGTAGGCCTGATCGAAGCGCAGCCCGCGCTGGGCTAGAGCGTCCAGGTTCGGGGTCTGAGCCCCCGTGTGCCCGTAGGCGCCGATGTGGTCTGCCCGCGTCGTGTCCAAGGTCACCAGGAGCACGCTGGGCCCGGACGGCGGATGGGCGACCTGGACAGGATCGAGCAGGCGCGCCCGGCCGAAGGGCAGCCCCAGCGCCACAAGACTCAGCGCCCAGAGCGGCCCGACGCGACGAACGAGCAGCCCGAGGCCCACCAGCGCCCCCAGCCCGAGCACCAACGCGAGCGGGTTCGCCACGTACCAAGCCGCCTCCTGGAAGGGCGGCGGATCCGTCGCGATGGCCAGCGCGAGCTCGAGCGAGACCAGCCCGAGCAGCGCGTACGCGATCGCCTCGCGCGCTCCCCGGCCCAGGACCGCGCCGGGGACCGAGAACAGCAGCCCGAGCGCCAAGCTCGCCGAGGCCAGCGCCAGCGGCCGCTCGACCCACACGGAGCTGAACAGCGTGGCCATGAACTCGGCCAATCCCCAGCCCAGGCCAGCGAGCCCTGCGCCCAGAATGCGACCCTTCCAGTCACCCTTCACCAGCAGCCTCACAGCGAGGCAGCCCACCTAACCCCGGGTCCTGTGCAACCGAAGCGCCGATCACTTGTCAATCCCGCGTAAGGAAGGAGCTGGTTAGGCCGTCTGGCCATCGACAGATCCCCGGAAACAGACCTTTAGAGCTTTCCCCTTGCCAAGTGTCCGAGAGGCTGGCAGATTGCCGGCCGCCTGGCACAGAGCCCCCGAGGCACGCAGAGGCACCGCTGCAGACCACGGGAAGGAGCCGAATGAAGTCCCTTCGAGCAGGCATCCCCGCCTTCGCCCTCGCCCTCGCGGCGCTGCTCCCGTCCTCGGCCTGGGCCAAGGAAGTGGCGGTCGCTCCCTTCATCGCGAAGGGTGGGCTCGACCCGTTGATCGCCCTGAACATCACCTCGCTCGTCAGCAGCGAGCTGGACTTCGCGAGCGAGTACGACGGTGCTGTGCAGCTCGAGGAGAAGCCCGCGGGCCTGTCCGTGGCTTGCCTCAGCCAGGCCGCTTGCCTCAAGAAGATCGGCGCGGCCACCGGCAAGGACCACCTCGTGGCCGGCTCGGTCGCCCCCGCAGGCGACCAGTACGAGCTCTACATGGTGCTCTTCGACACCTCCAGCGGCGCGTATGTCCGCAAGAAGTCCTACAAGGTCGAGACCACGCCCGAGAAGATGGCGGACTCCATGACCGGCGTCGTGAGCGAGCTCATCACCGGGAAGTCCAGCCAGTCGGCGGTGCGGGAGGCCACGGTCGCCGACGACTTCGACATGTTCGAGGAGGAGTTCGAGTTCGCGGACGACGAGCCCGTCAACACGACCATCGCCCTCCCCGGCAACTCCAGCGCGAG
>CALGIB010000075.1 GCA_937915955.1 uncultured Pseudomonadota bacterium | reverse complement strand
GCCGGCCGCTGAGCTCGGGCTGCCAGCGCCCGAGGCGGCCGCCCGGCCTCGCAGACCTGGTCGCGGCCGGAGCGCTTGGCCACCTACAGCGCCTGATCGGCGGAGCTGAGGGCCTCCTCGAGTGAGCTGGGCGCCGGGGCGACGCCGATGGAGACCGTGACCTGGAGGGGCCACGCGAGGGGCCGGCCCTGGATCTGTCGGATGCGGACCTCGGCGATGGCCGACCGACGGCGCTGGGCGATCGCCCTGGCGTGCCAGAGATGGGACAGGCCGGCGACCACCTGCCCGAGCATCGCCAGCCCGGCGGCTCCGCGCAGCCCCGGTCGCAGCCCAGCCCCAGGTCCACGCCGCTGGCTCCGCCCAGGCCCGCGAAGCGCCGGATGCCGTGGATCTGGGCGAGCCCGGCCAGCCCGATCAGGCTGTTGGCCAGCGCCAAGGTCCAGAGCTCGGACCAGATCCCGCGCATGCTGAACAGCATGGCCCCTGCCAGAGGCAGCGCTCCGGCCAGCGCGAGGTAGCCGAGCCCCTCCAGCTGCCGGCGGTGGCTACGCCAGAGCAGCGCGAGGGCGAACACGGTGCCGACGCGCACGACGCCGTTGGAGAAGAAAGAAATGAAGGGCCCCTCGGGCGTGGGCCTCAGAGGTCCTTCGGGCAGGCCCCGAAGGTCGAGCTGAAGGCCTCTCCCTGGTCCTCCTCCAGGATGACGTCCACCTCGAAGGGGAAGCTGAGATCTTGGCCCCAGCCGTCCTCGAGCACGCTCAGCGTGCGCAGGCGCTGCTGGCTGTGGTCCACCGAGAAGGCCCCGCTCAGCCCCTCGTCCTGCCAGTCTGGGAACTCGACCTCGACGATCCGCCCCGTCAGCGTGCAGTCCTCGATGTCCGGGTTCTCGCAGCCGCTGTCGACCACGTACAGGCTGTCGCCCTCGGGTGAGAGCTCCACTTCGCGCACGAAGCCGAAGCCCTCGGGCCCCTCGGGCAGGATGCCGTCGCCCAGGTAGGTCGGGCCGTCCAGGTCGAAGCGGGCCAGGCCCACCGCGCCGTGGAAGCCCTCGAAGGACTCGCTGGCGCCCAGGCTGTGGGCGTAGAGCAGGTAGCTGTCGCCGGCCACCTCGACGCGCCGCGCGTGGTGCACCGCGGCGACGTGGCCCTCGGCCGGGTAGGCCCACTGCAGCACGGGCGCGCTGGGGTCGCTGACCTCCCAGAGCGTGACTCGCCCGGTGTTGCGCGCCGCCGTGCCCGAGCCGCTCTTGAAGGTCACCAGCAGCCAGCTGCCGCCGTCCTGTTCGAAGGGCTGCACGTTGTTGGCGTACAGGAAGCCGTCCCAGTCGGGGTTGGACTCGTCCAGGACCGCCAGCACGCGGCCGTCCTGCTCCTGATCCAGCCAGACCACGCGGCTGTTGAGCGTATCCGCCATGACCCAGGCGCTGCCGTCGGGCGTCGGCTCGGTCACGTGCGTCATGTTCAGCCCGCAGCCCTGGACCCAGCCGTCCGAGGCCTCGCCGCAGGCTCCCTCGCGGTAGGCGGGCAGCTCGCCGTAGTCGAGCTGCTCCAGGCTCCAGAGGTGCTCGGGCAGGTGCCCCGGCGTGAACTGCGTGAGCCGACCGGGCAGGCCCGCGTCGACGTCCTCGTCCCGGCGAGACCAGGTCATGCGCAGCCGGTCCTGGCCGTCGATCAGCTCGTGGTCCACCCCGAAGGGCAGGCACTCGGCCACGCTGCTCTTGGGCACGGGCCGGCAGTCCTCGGGGAACAGCTCGTAGAGGCACTGGGTGCCCCGGGCCACGAACTCGTCCCGGTCCAGCAGCGTGATCTGGCTTCGGCCCGTCTCCACCACCAGCAGCACGTCCCCCTCGTAGGTGGGCTCGTCGTCGGGCCGGCAGGCTAGGGCCATCAGCAGGATCATGGGCTCGTCAGCTCGCTCGGCGAGGCCCAGGTGGCCTTGCCGTTCAGCACGTAGCGCGCGTGCACGTCCATCAGCCAGCTCTGCAGCAGAGCCCCCTCGCAGTCGGACCAGGTGCGCTCGTGCACGCCGCAGTCCACCGTGTAGTCCCAGCTGCCGATGTCGGGCAGGTGGTAGCTCCAGGTGCCCTGGCCGGTGACCAGGGCCCGGTGCAAGAGGAGCTGAAGGACAGCGATGTCCTCCTCGTCCATGCGCTGACCGTCCCCGGCGCCCAGGGTCTGGCACTCGCGCAGGAACAGGTTGGGGCAGCCGGAGTGTGAGAACGCGGGCACGTTGTCGCCCGGGAAGATGGCCAGGTCACCCTGGGTCTCGAGGCTGCTGTCCCCCGCGGACCAGGGCGTGGTCTGTGTGCCGAGGCGGATGGGGTAGGCGTCCTTGCTGCGAGGATCTGTGCTGTGTTCGATGTCGGGCAGGATGGAGATCCCGAAGAACAGCATTCTGTGTGGAGTGTCCACGCTCAGCGCGGCGTCGACCCAGTCGTGACCCAGGTCCTTGACGCTGCTCAGGCCCGAGATCCAGCTGGGCTCCTCGAGCACCTGGCGGACCACCTCGGTCTCCTCGAGGAGGAAGGACGCGACACAGTCCTGGTCGCCCGCCGAGCAGTCTGGGTCCTGGTGGAAGAGCACGCCCAGCTCGCCGTGGTCGACGCAGACCGCCGAGCGCAGATCCGCGCCGCAGGCCTCGGCTCGGCGAGCCAGGTGCGGCGTGACCCCCAGGGCCACGGTGCCCGGCAGGTCCTCGAGCAGCGCTCGGTTGGCCAGAGCGGTCTCCACGAAGCCCAGCACCTCGGGGCACTCGGCGTCCTCGCCGGGGCTCTTCGGCCTCTCGGCGAAGGTGGTGGTGAAGATCTGCAGCCCCTCGGCCACGGCGCGGTCGTCCAGGAACAGCTCGACCCGGTCCTCGTAGAGCAGGGCCACCTCGCCGTCGCGCACGGCCAGGTCCCGGGCCACCTCGAGCTCCAGCACCTCGCCGTCCGCCCAGAGGCCCTCGGGCACCAGCGCGTAGGTGCGCTCGCCGTCCCGGGCCACTGGACCCAGGCAGTCCAGCGGGGTCTCCTCCTGGGTCTCCAGGTCGACCAGGCCCGAGGGCGTGCAGAGCAGGCGACCGTCCAGGCCCAGGGTCTCGATGGGGAACAGGCCCTGCTCCGGGGTCCAAGGCCCGGCCTCGGTCAGCACTACGCCTCCAGACAGCTCCAGCGGTGGAGCAGGAAGCTGTGCAATCTCAGTCCCTTGTTCATCCAACAGCAGGCTCGAGGTGGCGATCCAGAGGTCCCCGGACGAGGAGGTCCCGAGCAGGCCCGGCGGCAGGGTGTCGATCAGCTCGAGCCGCAGGTGGTCCCAGGGGCTCTGCGCCAGGGGGTCCAGCGGCGCGGCGTAGAGGTGCCCGGCCGCGTCCATCACCCAGACGTGTTCGGCGTCCGCGACTACGCTGGTCGGCGCCTCCGAGCCCTCCAGCACCCCGCGACGAAGCTCGACGCTGCCCTCGGCGCAGCGCCCCTGGCGGCCCTCGGTCTCGAAGTCTCCCCAGGCGGCCGTCTCGATGCAGTGGGGCTCGGCGCTGTGGTGCCAGCGGCTGTCCAGGGCGTGCACGCGCTGCTCGTCGTGCACGAAGGCGAAGGGAAATTCAGGTGCGATATGAAGGGTCTGCGGGTCTGAGGCCTCGTCGATGGGGTTGGTCTTCAGCCAGCGCAGCTGCAGCTCGGTGGGCTCCAGCTCCTCCCAGGGCGCGGTCTGTTCGACCTCCGAGTCCAGGGGCGTGACCGGTCGACAGGCCAGCAGCAGGGCGAGGTTCACTTCGCGGCGAAGTCCAGCTCGACGAGCGCGGTCTCGCAGTCGTCCGGGACCAGCACGGGCGCGGCCACCGTGACCCCCTCGCGCTCGCCGACCACGACGTAGCTGCCAGGCGCGACGTGGTCCTCGGTGCAGCACTCGGAGCCCTGGCAGGCCAGCGCGGCGACCAGGCTGTGCTCGCTGTCCTCGAGCTCCACCCGATCCGCCTCGGTGGGCTCGTCCCCGAGCAGCAACCCGGCGCAGACCGCGGGCTCCTCGCAGCGCTCGCTGTCCCGAGGTCCTTCGACGTCGACCGAGGTGCTCACCCCGACGTCACCCCGGCCGAAGCCGAAGCAGGCGCAGAAGAGCAGGATCATTCGCCCTCCTCGAAGGTGATCTCGACCAGGGTCTCGGTCTCGGGGCAGCCCTCGTAGCTCGGCACGGCCACCAGCTCCGCCACGGTCTGCCCGTCCAGCTCGGCCACGACGACGTAGCTCCCGCCCGCCAGATCCTCGCTGCAGCACTTGGCGAGGCCGCAGGTCAAGTCCTCGACCACGACGTGCTCGGCGTCCTGGACCTGCACGCTGTCGGCCGGGGCGCCGGTCTGTCCTTGGCGCGTGGTCACGCAGAGGGCCTCGAGCTCGTCGTCGCAGGCCTCGGCCGCGGTGTCCTCGCGGCCGAAGAAGCCGGTCTCGCCGAAGAAGACGTCGTCCCTGCCACGGCTGCTCGCGAGGCTGGCCAGGGCCCCGAGGAGCAGCAGCCCTGCGCCGAGGCGCCTCACTCCTCGGCCCCGAAGATCAGCTCGAGCTCGGTGGTCTCGTGGCTGCAGGCGTAGGAGTTCTCGACCAGCGCGGGCTCGGCCACGGTCTCCTCGCCCAGGGTCGCCACCACGACGTAGCTGCCGCTGGCCAGGTCCCAGGTGCACTCGTCCTCGCTCATGTCCAGCACCACGCTGTGCTCGGCGTCCTGGACCTCGACGCTGTCGGGGACGACCGGCTCGCCGCCCAGCGCCGCGGTGACGCAGAGGGCCGGCGGGGCGTCGTCGCAGCCCAGGTTGCCGGTCTCGCCGATGCTGCCGCCGGAGCTCATGGTCTCCGGGCTCTGCGAGGTCGCCACGCTGGCCAGCAGGCCGGCCGCCAGGAGCAGGCCGCGGGCCCTCACTCCGCCTGCCCGAACTGCAGGGTCAGCTCCGTGACCTCGTGGTCACAGGCGTGCGAGTTGTCGACCACCACCGGCTCGGCCAGGACCTCGCCGTCGCGCTCGACGACGACGACGTAGCTGCCGGAGTCCAGGTCGTAGCTGCAGCAGATGGAGTCCGAGCAGGCGATGTCCTTCACCAGCGCGTGGTCGGCGTCCTGGATCTCGATGCTGTCCAGCACGATCTCCTCTCCCGCTGCGTCCAGGGTGGTGACGCAGATCGCGGGGTAGGGGTCGTCGCAGCGGTCCGCCGTGTCGGGGAAGACCGGCTCGGAGACCATCACGGGCGTCTCCTGCGAGGTGGCGACGCTGGCGATGCAGCCGAGGCCCAGCAGGGCGACGGCGAGCTTTCGATTCATGGGGTCCTGCCTGGTGCCCTGACGGAGGGAAGGTGCCATCGCGCGGGCCGTCCCGCAAGCTGTGGATCTTGGCTTGCGCGCACTGTTCTATTCATGTAGAACAGCGAAACGGAGGTCGCATGGAGCGCAGCGTCAGGCCGATTCCGCTTCACAAGATGCGCCGAGCGCAGGAGCCCGCGCGGCTCGAGCGCACCCAGGAGCCGCTGGATCCGGGGCCTCCGGTGCTGCGCGCGCGCCCGGTCTCGGGCCTCAGCAGCCTGGGCCTGGCGGCCTGGCGCGAGGCCCACACCCGCTGGCCCTACGCCGCGCTGCTGCTGATCGGGGTGGTGCTCGGCGGCCTGCTTCCGGGTGAGCTGGGGCACTACGCGGACGTCGGCGTGGTCTGGCTGGTGCCCATCCTGGCGCTGGTGCTGGGGGCCGGCGATCACGCCCGGCGTGAGGCCTTCTGGCGCGGGCTCGGCGGTCCCCCCGGGGCCCGCGCGGCGGGGCGCATGCTGTCCCACCTCGTGCTGCTGGGGACGCCGTTGTCCCTGAGCGGCGCCCACCTCCGGGTGGCGCAGCACGACGACCTCGGGCTCTACCTGGGCGGGCTGGCGCTGCTGCTCTACGCGACGGCCTCGGCCACGCGGCTGCTCGTCTCCAGCGTCCTGGGTCGCCTGGCCGCCTCGGTCGCCGTGCTCGCTCTGATGCTCGGCGCGACGGCTCTGTCTGCGGGCATCCGGGTCTGGCCCCTGATCCAGGCCCTCGAGGTCAGGGTCTGGGGGCTGGTCCTGGTCGGGCTGGCGGCCTCGCTCCTGCTCGAAGGGCGGCTGGGCGCTCTCGGCTCAGGCCTCCGTCGCACAGGTCGGTGGCCCCTGGTGGCGGGGGTGGCGCTGGCGCTGCTGGGCCCGGCGGTGGTCGAGGCGGCCTGGATGCGGCCGGCGGACGGCAGCCTGGTGGTCCAGTCCTTCCAGGGGGACACCGCGTTGCTGAAGCCCTGGAACAGCGGCGAGGCCGAGGACTGGCTGTTCAGCGGCGGGCGGCTGTGGCTCTGGCAGGACGGCGAGCTGAGCCGGCTGCCGCTGTCGGACGTGA
>CALGIB010000074.1 GCA_937915955.1 uncultured Pseudomonadota bacterium | reverse complement strand
CGGCGACGGAGGTGGCCAGTCCCTGCTCGGCCCGCCAGGCGGACGCCGCGCTCCTGGGGCTGTAGCCCTGGACCTCGACCTGGTGCACCAGCGCCTGCATCCGGGCCTCGTCGAGGGCGCCCCGGAGCGGCTCCAGGTCCCCGGCCAGGTCCTCGGGGGCCGAGGGTCCCAGCAGCACGAAGGCGCCGTAGGGCCCGAAGAAGTCGAGGTCGTCCTGGAGCGCGACCAGCGGCCGGCTGCTCAGGGTGCCGTCCGTGGCGTAGCCGATGGCCAGGTCCGCGGCGCCGTCCACCAGCAGATCGTAGCGCTCGGCGGGATCGGCGAGCTGCAGCGGCTCGCCCTCCAGGATCAGCCCGTAGCGGCGGGTCATCGGGCCCAGCCCGTCCGCGCCGCGCTGAACGAACTCGGGCGGCGAGGCCACCCGCAGGCTCTGGCCGGCCAGATCGGAGAGGCCCAGCAGCTGCTCGCGGCGGGCCCGGTCGGCGGTGACGAAGACGCGGTAGCCGTTGTCGAAGCCCAGGTCCGGGCCCCAGGTGAAGCCTCGCTGCGCGTAGAGCCCAGGCAGCTCGGCGTTGACCTCGACCCCCAGGAGGGTGGCCGCCGTGCCCTCGTACTCGACGATCAGGTCCAGCTCGCCCGAGGCCAGGCGCGCGTGGGCGTCCCAGGTGTCTAGGACCTCGACGGGCTCCTCGACGACGTGGCCCTCGGCCCTCAGCTGCTCGGCGAGGAGCTGCGAGAGCACGCGCTGCTCGGTGAAGGGCTTGACCCCGATCTGCACGGGATCGGGCTGGCTGCAGGCCAGCAGCAGTGGGATCACGGCTCCTCCCGCAGCGACCGGACCAGCGCCGCGGCCTGCAGCAGCATCACCAGGGTGAAGGGCAGGGCGCCCGAGATGGCCACCGCCTGGACGGCGCGGATGTTCCCGCCCAGCAGCAGGGCCGCGCCGAGTCCCGCCAGCGCCAGCCCCCAGCCGACCTTGTTCAGGGTGGGCGGGTCCTGGCTGCCCCGGCTGGTGAGCATGCCCAGGACGTAGGTCGCCGAGTCCACGCTGGTGACCAGGAAGACGAAGATCAGGACCAGCGCGCCGACGTTGAGCAGGCCGCTGAGGGGTAGCTGCGCGAGCAGCCCGAAGAGCGCGCCGGTGACGTCGGCGTCCACCATGCCGACCATGTCGGCCTGGCCTGAGAGCTCCAGCTGGAGCGCGGTACCGCCGAAGATGGCGAACCACAGCAGGCTGAACGCGGTGGGCAGCAGCACCACGCCGGCCACGAACTCGCGGATGGTCCGGCCCTTGCTGATGCGGGCGATGAAGATGCCGGTGAAGGGCGCCCAGGCGATCCACCAGATGAAGTAGGTGAGCGTCCAGCCCCCCAACCACTCGCGCTTGTCCGAGAGCGGGAACAGCCGCAGCGAGAGCTGGGGGAGCGACACGAGGTAGTCGCCGAGCCCCGCCACCGCGTAGCGCAGCAGCTCCGAGGTGGGGCCTGCGACCAGCACGAAGGCCATGAGCAGGATGGCGATGACGATGTTCACGTTCGAGAGGACCTGGATGCCCTTGTCCAGGCTGGTGCTCGCCGAGGCGAGGTAGGCGACGACCAGGACCGCGAGGATGGCCAGCGCGCCCCCGGTGCCCTCGAAGGCGGTGACCCCAGCGGCGGCCAGGCCGGCCTGCAGCTGCAGCGTGCCCATGCCGATCGAGCCGGCGACGCCGAAGGCCACGGCGACCACCGCGATCAGGTCCGCGGCCGCGGCGACCGGCTTGACCCAGACCCCTCGGAACACCGCCCGCAGCGGCGCCCCGGCCAGGTAGGGCTGGTCCTTGCGGTAGGCGAACCAGGCCAGGACCAGGGCGGCCAGGCCGTAGCAGGCCCAGGCGTGCAGGCCCCAGTGGAAGATGGTCTGGGTCAGGGCCTCGGAGGCCGCCTCGGTGCTCAGGGGGGTGGACTGGGGCGGGTTCGCGAAGTGCATCACGGGCTCGGCCGCGCCCCAGAACAGCAGCCCGGCGCCCATGCCGGCTGCGAACAGCATGGCCAGCCACGACACCGTGTGGAACTCCGGCTGGTCCTCGGGGCGACCCAGCTTCAGCTTGCCCCAGGGGGACAGCGCCAGGCCCACCAGCAGCAGCAGCATGCCGCTGACCGCCAGCAGGAAGAACCAGTCCAGCGACTGGAAGGCGGTCTCCGTCAGGCCGTTGGCGACGCGGGCGACGAGCTCTGGCTTCCACAGGCCGAGCCCCGCCACGGCGGCGCAGAGCGGGAGCGCCAGGAGCGACGGATCGAGGCCCTCCTTGGGCCCGGGTGAGGGGTCGGTCACGCCGGAGGGATAGCACGCCTGCGCATTTGTCCCCCCGAAGGTCTTGACAGGTCAATAACGACAGTGAACAATCACCTCAGCTGTACTTTGCTGAAGCGGACATATGCAAGCTGTAGTTGCTGTACCTCAGGTTCGGGAGGAGCTCCCTCCCGTCGTCGCGCGCCCCTTCCTGAAGTGGGTGGGCGGAAAACGCAGGCTCACCGAGCGCCTCAAGGAGTCCATGGAGCGCCCGATGCGGCGCTACCACGAGCCCTTCGTAGGCGGCGGGGCGCTGTTCTTCTCGCTGGCCAGCGAGCAGAGACGGGAGCGGCCCTGGGCGGTGTTGACCGACATGAACGAGCGGCTCGTGCGCGCCTACACGGGCATCCGCGATGAGCTCGACGCCGTGTTGGAGCTGCTCGCGGGGCACGACGAGCGGCACTGCGAGACGCACTACTACGCCACCCGGGCCGTCGACATCGACGCGGCGAGCAGCGACGCGCGGGTCGCGGCGTGGATGATCTACCTGAACAAGACGG
>CALGIB010000073.1 GCA_937915955.1 uncultured Pseudomonadota bacterium | reverse complement strand
CCTGCCGCCCTCGTCCACCAGCCAGCCGCCGACGCCCAGGTCAGCCAGGCCGTCGCCGTCCATGTCCCCGGCTCGCGTGACTGCGATGCCCGCGTCGCCGTCGATCTCGTCCCCCTCGAAGATCCAGGCCGCGTCCTCGCTGGTCAGAGCGCCGCCGACCAGGGCCTGCGACCCCTCGAACACCGCGGCCCGGCCCGTGTTCGAGTTGAACCCGGGGAGGCCGACGAAGAGGTCGGGCACGCCGTCGCCGTCCACGTCGCCCGCGCCGTCCAGGCTGCGTCCGACCCACTCGTGGTGCGCGCGCCCCTGGATGATCAGGTGGGCCTCCGAGGCCAGGGTCGCGCCTCCGAGGGCCCGGTCGGCGGACAGGAAGAGGTGGACCGAGCCCGCCTCCTCGTGGCCCTCGTAGTCGGCGTAGGTGCTCATCAGCACCTCGCCCAGACCGTCGCCGTCCAGGTCCCCCGGCCCCGCGACGTCGCGCCCGAGGTGGCCGTTTTCGACCTCGCCCAGCCAGGTGGTGCCGAGCTCTTCGAGCCCCTGCTCTCCCGGGCGCAGCTCCGCCAGGCTCAGCAGATAGACCTTGCCGGCGTCGTCCGCGAGCGTGTCGTTGAAGCGGCCCACCGTCAGCGCGTCAGCGAGCCCGTCGCCGTCGTAGTCCCCGAGCCCAGCCAGCCGCCAGCCGGACCACTCGCCCGCGTTGAAGCCCTCGCCCGTGTTCGTCACCCCAGACAACACGTAGTCCGCGTCGGCCAGATCCCGCACCTGCTCGGGCCAGTCCTCGCCCCGATCCACGAGCACCACCGAGGCGCTGGATGAGGCCTGGTCGAGGCCGTCCGAGACCCGCAGCTCGCAGGTCCACTGCTGCCCGGCCACGGTCAGCGACGCGGCGACGGTGTCGCCCTCTGCGGCCGCCTCCTGGCCGTCTACCCACCACATCCAGCTCAGCTCGAGCGCGTCGCCGTCGCCGTCGCTGGCCTCCTCGGCGGCCTGGCAGATCAGGTCGTCGCCGTCGTGGGCCCCCTCGGGCAGGATCTGCACCTCGGGCGCCAGCGGCGAGGCGTTCCCGATCACGACCTTGTGCTCCTGGACTCCGGGCAGGCGTTCGTGCCGGACCCTCAGGGTCCAGACCTGGTCCCGGGCCGTGCGGCTCGAGGACACCCAGGCCTCGGACACGTCGAGGATTTCGGTGTCCCCGATGAACCAGTGGTAGGTGAAGCCCTCGGCGCTGCCGTCGGTGGTCAGCGCCAGCGCGACAAGATCGTCGTGTGTGTCGGGCCGCTCGGGGTACAGCGTCGAGACGAAGCCGACCTCGGGCGCCGGCGAACAGGCCATCAGCAGCAGCGGGATCAGGACGCCTCCAGAGACATCGGCTAACGCACCAGCATGCCCGTCGATCCGCTCACCTCCCAGCCAGCCCCCGACAACCGCCTGGGCCCGGACCTGAAGGAGATGGAGGCCCAGGCCCTCTCCGGCGCCCTGGCCGCGTCGCGCCGCTGGCTGGCGAGGCCGCGCCTGGACGAGACGCTGACGCGCTGGCTGCCCTGGCTCTCGCTGACGCTGGGCTTCGGCCTGGCCCTGATCGGCGTCGGGATCGCGATCGGCGGAACCACGGGCTTGCTGGTCGGCCTGCTCTCCGTGCTGACGCTGCCCGTCTTCGGGGGTCAGCTGGTCGTGGCCACCGCCGTGAGCGAGAGTCGACCGCCCCCCGCCTGCCCAGCGTGCCAGGCCCCCGACAGCCCCTTCCAGCCCTACGACCACTGGGTGGACTGGACGGAGCACGCGCCCGATCTGTTCCTGGCGCAGGCCCCGCTGGTCTTCATGGGCCTGCCCTTCGGCGCCCGGTGCACGGTGATCCGCTACGGCCGAGACCTGCTCGTGCACTCACCGATCGAGCTCACCAGAGTCCTCCGCGAGGAGCTGGCCGAGCTTGGGGAGGTGCGGTGGATCCTCGCGCCGAACCTGCTGCACCACCTGTACGTGGCTCAGTGGGCCGAGGCCTGGCCCGAGGCCGAGCTCTGGGCGGCCCCCAAGCTCGCCGAGCGCCGCCCGGACATCGCCTGGACCGGCACGCTCGAGCACGGTGATCAGGCGCCCTGGCCCTGCGAGACGGTGGTCGTCCGAGGCCACCCGCTGCACGTCGAGGTCGTGCTCTTCGACACCCGCTCGGGCACGCTCGTGCTCACCGACCTGCTCGAGAACCTGGGGCACGGCCCCGAGACCTCACCGCTGCTGAGGCTGATCCTGGGGCTGCTCGGCATGGCTGGTCGGGCCACGCCGCCCACGGACTGGAAGTGGACGTTGAGCGATCCCGAGGCCGCTCGGTCCGGCATCCAGACGCTGCTGGACTGGCCGGTCGAGCGCGTCGTGCTGGCCCATGGTCGCCTCATCGACGTGGACGCGCGCCAGACCCTGAGGCGCGCCTTCGCGTTCCTGGATCCCGAGGATCAGAGGGCCTAGAGCTTGCCGCCCGCTGCGCCCTCGCAGGCGTGGCAGCTGCTGCGGGCGGCCGAGCTGGGGCTCCCCGAGGGGGCCTGCCAGGTCTATGCTTCGAGGATGATCGCCCTCCTCCTGGCCTGCGCCGCGCCCGGCGACAGCGCACCGCCCGGCGACGGTCCGGCCGACTCCCTGGCGGACTCCAGGAGCCCGGACAGCGACCCTGACCCGGCGATCTGCGACCCTGGAGAGTCCGTTGACCTGCTGATCATCGGCGGAGGACCCGCGGGCCTGTTCGCCGCCCTGCGCGCCCAGGAGCAGGGGGCCAGCGTGCTGGTCTGGGAGATGATGGACCACGCGGGCGAGGGCCTGCGCTACCCCGATCTGCTCTTCGCCGTGGACACCCCCGCCCAGGCCGAGAAGGGGCTCGAGGACAGCCTGGAGTTGGCGCTCGAGGAGTGGGAGCCGATGACCGGGGCGGCCCCCGACGAGGTGGTCGAGGCCTGGCTGGCCGACAGCGCCGCCCTGCTGGCCGAGCTGGAGGGGCGCTGGGGGGTGATCGCCGCCAACGTGGGCAACGACCCCTCGATCGCCGGCGTCCCCCGCCTGCACGAGCTGGACGCCAGCCGTGAGCTGCTCGAGGTCGGGCTGCTCGAGGCCACCGAGGACAGCGTGCGGACCGGCCTGCGCGGCGAGAGCCTCTGCAGCGAAGACGGCGCCGTCGTGGGCGCGCTCGGCACGGACCTGGCCTCCGGTGAGCCTGTGTCCCAGCGCGCCGAGGCGGTCCTGATCGCCTCAGGCGGCTTCGCCTGGGACTTCGACCGCATGCGCAGCGACCGCCCTGGCCTGGCCGAGCCCTGGACCGCCGACATGCACGAGGGGAGCCAGGGGCTGGGCCACGAGATGGCCGAGGAGATCGGCGCCGCCTCGCAGAACGAAGGACAGCACGGGGTCTACCTGCACGGCCTGGCGGACCCCGACTACGAGGGTCAGGTCCTGGGCCTGGCCGGCACCGGCGGCGCCCTGTTGAGCGGCACCGAGGAGCTGGTCCAGGCCCTCTACATCAACGACCTGCGACGCAGCCACCAGGTAGAGGCCGCGCTCGGGTCCAGCGTCATCTTCTGGAGGGACTCGGGGTCCGGCGCCGTCATCGCGCGGAGGGCCCTGAGCCTGGGCGGCGAGCAGATCCCTCGGGACCAGCTGGTGGAGATGGGCCTGCTGCAGCGCCACGACACGCTGGCCGAGGCCCTGGCCGCGCGCGGCCTGCCCGAGACCTACAGCCACCCCGATCTCGAGACCGGCGAGCCCATCGTCAGCGGCCTGCTGGCCAGCTCCGCGAGCAAGGCGTTCACGGGCCTGGCGACGGACGCGCAGGGCCGCGTCCTGGATCTGGACGGTGCCCCGATCCCAGGCTTGTACGGGGCGGGTGAGGCCATCGGCATGCTCGGCACCCCGGCCGTAGGAGCGGGCTTCCCCGGCAGCATCTCCGCGGTCCTGTGGTCCGGGGCCCGCGCGGGAGAGGTCGCCGTCTCCGAGCGCTGATCCACTTGGCACAGCGTCTTGTTGGATCTGACACAGATCAGGACCGGATCCCCGGCCGAAAGCGGGCACGGCTCTTGCGAGTCAAGGGTGCCGACCACTCCCCGGAGCCACAGCCATGTCTTGCGCCGAACAGATCCTGGCCATCCTGGACACCCACCACGCCTTCGAGAAGGCGGAGCTCAAGCGCCTGGGACAGGCCATCGCCGAGATGGACGCGAGCCCTCGCCTCACAGCGCCGTTCGCGCACCTCAGGAACTTCCTCGAGGCCCACATGATGAAGGAGGAGCAGATCCTGTTCCCCTCGATCCAGGCGCTGGAGGGCGGCCAGTTCCTCGACATCAGCTGCATGATCGGCGGGATGCGGCACGAGCACGACGAGCTGTCCACCTACGAGGTGGCGCTGCGCTCGGCCGCGCGGGACGCAGGCCCCCTCGAAGACGACATCCTGGCCTTCCTCGACGATCTGGTGGAGCACGCCCGAAAGGAGGAGGAGGAGCTCTTCCCCGCCGCCCTGGCCCTCTACGAGGCCCGGGCCTCGGGCAGCGCCCCCCAGCCGGCCGCCGCCGCGCCCGCCCCGACGACCTCGACCACCTACCGGGTGGCCCGCCGCACCCAGGGCCGCTGCGAAGAGTGCGTGCGGCCCGTGCCCGCCGAGCTGCGCGTCTACGACGACCGCGTCGACCTGGCCAAGCTCTGCCCCGAGCACGGGGAGACCGTGCAGCTCATGTCCCGCTCACCCGAGTACTGGGCCGAGCTCGACGAGTACTACTTCCGCGTCAACAGCGAGAACTACCCCCAGCGGGACTACATCGTGCGGATGACGGAGTCCTGCAACCTGGACTGCCCGATCTGCCTGGCCAAGGCCAACACCGAGGAGACCCCGGACCTGGACCTGTCCGGCCTCGAGAAGCTGCTGAGCGAGCGCCGCGGCATCAAGGTCGACCTGATGGCGGCCGAGCCCACCCTGCGGGCCGATCTCGAGGACTGGATCCGCAAGGTCAAGGCCAGCGGCAACATCGCCGCGCTGCACACCAACGGCCTGAAGCTGGCCAACCGCGAGTACGCGAAGAAGATCGCCGCGGCGGGCGTAGACGAGGTCTTCCTGCAGTTCGACGGCTTCGACGAAGAGGCCAACAAGGCCCTGCGCGGGCAGCCCCTGCTCAAGGCCCGCATGAAGGCCATCGACAACCTGCGGGAGCTGGGCGTCTCGACCTCGCTCATCGTGGTCATCGCCCGCGGCCTGAACGAGGAGCAGGTCGGCGAGACCTTCCGCTTCGCGCTGCGGCCCGAGAACACCCACATCAAGGAGGTCTTCTACCTGGGCCTGCGCATGCTGGGCAGCCTGCGCGACTCCGCCAAGGCCGAGGGCAACCCCCTCGCCGACAGCACGCTGATGCCCGACGAGATCATCGAGATGCTCACCGAGCAGGAGGCGCCCATCCGTCGCGATGACGTGCGGGCCTTCAACAAGCTCTACTTCGCGATGCTGTCGGCCCTGAAGGTCAAGAAGTGCCTGTACGTGCAGCACTACCTGGTCATCCGCGACGACAAGGGCGGCTACCGGCCCGTCTCCGAGCTGATGGACATGGCGTCGATGGAGGCCGCGGCCGAGCGCTACGCCAACCGCGTGGACCACGACCACCCCTTCCTGGCCAAGGCGGGCCTGCTCAAGGAGCTGTCCAAGCAGGGCCTCCGCCCCGCGATGTGGCCACTCCTGAAGGACTTCGTGCAGCTCGAGCGGCTCATGGAGAACGGCATGAACCTGGCCGAGGTGCCCCAGCGCATGCTGCTGCTGGGCTTCATCACGGCCTGCGACCCGCACAACTTCGACGCCGACGTCGCGGTGAACTGCGGCAAGGGCGAGCTCAGCGTCGACGGCGGCTTCATCGAGTCCGGCGCGGTGGCGAACGTCAACCGCGAGGCGCGCTTCGACGAGACCGACAAGCGCCCGGGGGCCCGCGGCCGCAAGCGCGACTGAGCCCCGAGCAACAAGAGCACCCCCGGTGGTCGTCGGGGGCGCTCCAGCACATCGAGATCGAAGCCTACTCGGCGGCGCTGTGGCAGTTGAAGCAGCCGAAGCCGGTGTTCGTCTGCGGATCGTAGGGCGTCGTGCCAAGCAGCGTCGACATCTCGGGCACGACCGTCTCGTACATGAACGGACCCAGGCCGGGGGAGTCGGGCCCAGGCATGTCACTGGGGTCCAGCTCGTGCACGTCGCCGGGCATCGAGAAGCCGCCGTCGGCGGCGCCGCTGCCGTGGCAGGTCGCGCAGCCGAAGTCGGAGAACCGTTCGGCGTCCTCGGCCTGGAACAGCGGCTTCATGGTCGGCACGACCGTGGACTGCATGTAGGCCTTACGCTGGGTGAACGTCATCGTGTCCCAGGTGGGATCCGTGTCGGCGTCCGTGTCCGTGTCTGTGTCCGTGTCCGTGTCGGCGTCCGTGTCCGTGTCCGTCTCCACGACGGAGTCGTCGGTCGGCTCGTCCTCGCCGCAGCCGGCGAGCAAGGTGATCGAAAGCAGGATGCTGGTCATGATTCGGGTCCTCTCCAGTTGAAGCCCGCAGCATAGCGAGCCCAGTCCTGGCTGTATTGTCCAGGAACGGGGACGATCCGTTTGCGGGCTACACTCGCAAGATGCCGACCCTCCTCTCGCTCCTCCTGGCCTGCTCACGCGGCAGCATCCCCGACCTGGACGGCAGCTGCCGCTCCGGCGCCCCCGACCTGGGCGAGGCCGGCGGCACCGCCGTCGACAGCTTCGACCTGGACTGGACCTACAGCAGCGGCGACGCGCTGTCCTGGGCCGGCCCGATCACCGGCGTGCTGGCCGAGGACCTGACCAGCTTCGCCGTCACCGTCGACGCGGGCACCGGCCCCAGCGGCATCGCCTGGCTCGTGCTCGACGACGAGGTGATCCAGGACTGGTCCGGCGAGCGCCGCTACGGCGACGCGGCCCGGACCAAGGGCGTGAACACCGACAGCTGGGGCAGCTGGGGCGACAGCGCCTGGGACAGCAGCGGCGGCACGGGCTGGGTGCCCGACGGCGACGGCTGGGGCAGCCACCCGCTCTACCACTGGCCCGCACCGGCGGGGACCATCCGCCTGCCGATGAACGCCGCGACCGCGCCCTCGCCCGGCTGCCTGGCGCTGCTTCCGGTGGCCTCGGGCGACCATCGAGACCAGGGCGGTCAGGTACACATCGTCACCAAGCGCTCGCCCGCCAGCCAGGACGTGCTCAACCTCAACGCCGTCTTGATCGAGGGCGCCGGCATGAGCGAGGACCAGGTCTGGGAGGCCATCGCCGAGATGGAGCGCATCTACGCGGCCGAGGGCGGCCCGGCCCTGGGCGAGGTGACCCTCTGGCTGGACGGCCTCTCCGGCGGCGGCGCCTACCTGCCCAGCAGCGGAGCGGAGCTCGGTGAGCTGCGGGCCCGGGACTACGAGGGCGAGGAGGCCCTGAACCTGTTCTTCATCGCCGACTTCTCCAGCGAGTCGGGCACCCTGGGCATCGCGGCCGGCATCCCGGGCGCGATGGGCGTGCAAGGCACGGCCGGATCGGGCGTGACCATCTCGGTCGAGACCCACCTGGACGGCACCGGCGCCATCGACATCCCCCTGATGGGCGGCACCATGGCCCACGAGCTCGGGCACCAGCTCGGCCTGTACCACACGACCGAGGCCGACGGCGGCACCCACGACATCATCGACGACACGCCCGAGTGCAGCGACGACCCCGACGGAGACGGCTACGTCACCGCCGAGGAGTGCGTGGGCATGGGCGGCGAGAACTTCATGTTCTGGACGGCCGGCGAGCTCGTCCAGGAGACCATCTCTTCCCAGCAGGCGGCGATGCTCGACAGCTCCCCGCCGGCGCAGTGAGGCCCCCATGACCCTGTTCCTGCTGACCCTGGCCTGCGGCGGCGCCAAGGCGCCCCCCGAGACCCTCGAGACCCCCTCGACCGCCGTGAAGTCCGAGACCCGCGACGCCGAAGCGCGCGCCACCGCCGTGGTGGCCGTGCCCGCGGAGACCGAGGCCCCCCAGGCGCTGCCCGAGGGCGTGAAGCCCGTGCGCGACCTGCTGCTGGCCCGGCACGCCGACGACCTGCCCGACAAGGCCACGCTCGAGCGCCACGAGGGCGCGCTCGAGCACCTGCAGTGGCTGGCCGCCCACGACGACCAGATGCTGGTGCGCGCCCGCGCGCTGGACCTGCTCGGCTACTGGGAGGAGGCCCTGCCCCTGCTGCGCCAGACCGCCGCCGACAGCGCGGCTCACGGCAAGCTGCGCTCCGCCGCCATCCTGGGTCTGCTGCGCAGCGATCTGAGCGACGACGAAGCCAGCCGCGCGCTGCTGGGCGAGCTCTCGAGCGACGCCGACGACCGCGTGGCCGACGAGGCCCGAGCTGCCCTGAGTCAGGCGTCCGAGTAGCTCAGAACCGGACGGTCAGCCCCACGTAGTTGGGCGCCAGGGCCGGGCTGAGCAGGAACCGCGGCGCGGTCTCGAGGACCTGCGCCTCCTCCCAGCCCTGCTCCTCGTCCAGCTGATCGAGCCGGATCTCGCCCCCGGGCAGCCCCAGCTCCGCACGCAGCCGGCGGTTGTGCTCCTCGACCAGGGCCTCGGCGCGAGCCCGGGACCAGGTCCGCGCGGGCTGCTCGCGCGAGGCCACGAAGCCCTGCATGGCGTAGGGCGCCACGGCCATGGTCATCACCCCACCGCCCGCCAGCGCCAGGCCCATCCAGCGACGGTCCGCGTTCTTGCTCTCGGCGGTGTTGTACTTGCCCAAGTCCAGCGTGTACTGCGCCTGGGTGTCCTCGAGCGCGGCCAGGTACTCGGCCTCGCTGCTGTAGTTGTTGCGGTCCACGCGGTCTTCGTAGGTGCGCCAGGCCGGCTGCTTCAGGTCGTGCTCGATCCGGAGGATGGGCACGGCCGCCAGCCCCACCAGCAGCGCGCCCGTGCCCGCGGTGGACCAGCCGATGATGCGGGCCTGCCGCTGCTCCTTCTGGAGCATCGCGGCGGCCTGCACGTCGGGCGCGTTCCGGGAAAGCCAGAAGCTGTCGACCGGGTTGCCCGCGCCGTCCTGGATTACCCAGTCCACCGCTTGGCGCTTGACGGCGACCAGCTCCAGTCGTCGCCGCTCGTACTCAGCCAGCGCCTGGTCCGCGACGACCGGCTCACCCCAGCTGGCCACGGGCAGCTCGGGCTGGTCGATGACCGCTTCCTGGGCCAGGGCCAGGCTGGAGAGGATCAGCAGCACGGGCGCAAGCTAACTCAGTCGCACACGACGGCGGTGCCGTACTCGATGTGGATCAGGCTGCCCTCGCCCGGCACGCTGTCCGCGGCGAAGCTGACCTGGGGCGGCAGATCGGCCACCAGCGGGTCGTCCGGATCCTCGTCGACGTCCAGGTAGGTCCAGCCCTCGAAGAGCTCGACGCCATCGACGAAGACGCGCACCGTGTCGGCCTGGGTGTCCTCCTCCGGCAGGTAGAAGGTGTCCGCCAGCTTCACCGTCGTGGCCTTCTCGGCCAGCAGCGCCAGCTTCTCGCCCCAGTCCAGGTCGCAGATGGACAGGAAGATGCCGCCCGTCATCAGGCTGACCTCGTAGTAGCCCAGGCCCGCGTCGGCGGACTGACCGCCCGAGGTGCAGCCGTCCGGCAGGGGCCCGGCCACCGCGGAGATGTAGGTGCTGGGGGCGGTGGACAGGATCTGCGCGGCGATGGTCAAGGGGTGGTTGACCGGCGGGGACTGCTCGGGCTCGTCGCTGATGAGCACCAGCGAGACGGTGCTGCCCTCGCGCAGGAACTCCGAGTTGCACTGGCCCGTGTCGGTCTTGAGCATCGCGTGCTTGGCGATGGTCAGGCCCGCCTCGGTGTACTCGCCGCCCGGGCTGTTGACGGCCTGGGAGAAGACGTCGAGCTTGTTGTCGGTCTCGGCCGTGATGTAGTCGATGGCGTGGCAGCCGTTGTCGCCGTTGGCCGCCATGATCAGGTAGTCGGCGTCCAGGTCCTCCAGCTCGCTGATGAAGTCGTCGAACTTCGCGGTCATGGCGACCTTGTCGTCGTCCATGGAGCACGACTGGTCGACGTAGAACATGATGTCGACCTTGCCGCTGATGGGCTGCAGGTACTCGAGCACCCCGCCGGCGTCCTCGACGCCCTCGCCGCTGAGCAGCACGACCTCGTCCTGCGCGTTGGAGTCGACCCAGAACTCGCCCTCGTAGGCCTCGATGGCCTCGGGCATGAAGCCGACGGGCACGCTCACGTACTCGTCCGGCTCGAGCGACAGCGGCAGCGCCAGGCCGTCCAGGTCAAACTCGAAGCTGTCGCCCACCGGCGCCAGGCTCTCGATGATCAGGGTGTCTCGGCCCACGTTCATGAGCGTGATGTCGCCCTCGCGCAGGCAGAAGGGCTCGACCCGGCCCATGTCGTAGGGGCTGGGGCTCACAAACAGCGAGGGGATCAGGCCGTACCCGCGGAGCTCGACGGCGGCCCGCTCGGCCTTGGGATCGGTGGTCTCGAGCACCAGGCGGGCTTCGTGGTCCAGGGACTGCGCCGTGAAGGTGA
>CALGIB010000072.1 GCA_937915955.1 uncultured Pseudomonadota bacterium | reverse complement strand
GCTGGGCCTGAGCCGCCGCTTCTTTCGCAATGTCGAGCTCGACGAGCGCGTCGCCACGGGTCCAGCCGCTGTGGTGGCCGACAGCAGCGAGCTGATCCAGGAGCTCCCGGGCACCCCATCGGAGCAGCAGAGCTGGTGGGCTCGCCTGCAGAAGTGAGGGACCGCATCGAGCAGCTGCTGGGTCTACCGCTGGACGCCTGGGTCGCCTCGCCTCGCCCCAGCGCCTATCGCGCCCGCATCGACCTGAACGTCGGCCCCGAGGGACAGCTCGGGCGCATGAAGCCCGGCACCCGCGAGTTCGAGGCGCTGGCCCACGAGCCGCTGGCTCGAGAGGAGGTCAACGCGGCGCTGGCCGAGCTGGTCGGGCGCGACCTCCGGGGCGTGGGCCGGGTCGAGATCCGCTCCAGCGGCGGCAAGGTCGTCCTGGCCGCCCAAACCCCTCGCGGCGGTGACCGCAAGCGCGCTCTCCAGGCGCTCCAGGGCCTCGCGCTGCCCCTAGCGCTGGACGGGAAGGCGGTCTCGGGCGATGCCCAGCTCTGGCTCCCGGTGGAGGGCCTGCGCCTGCGGGTCAGCCCCGCCAGCTTCTACCAGGTGAACCTCGAGGTGAACCTGCTGCTGGTCCACGAGGTGCGCGAGGCCGCGCTGGCGCTGAGGCCCGAGCGGGTGCTCGACCTCTACGCCGGCGTGGGCAACCTCTCACTGCCCTTGGCCGCGGAGGGCGTTCCGGTCACGCTCCTCGAGATCGAGGGCTCGGCGATGAAGGACGCGCGCGAGTCCGCCAAGCGCCACGGCCTGGACATCCAGACCCAGGCCATGGACTGCCGCCGCTTCAAGGCCGGGGACGCCGCCTTCGACGTGGCCGTGCTGGATCCGCCTCGCGCGGGGGCGGCGGGCGCCATCGAGCAGGTGCTGCGCACTCGACCCAAGGGCCTCGTCTACGTCAGCTGCAACCCCGAGGCGCTGGCCCGTGACCTGCGCCCCTGCCTGGCGACGGGCTACCGCGTGGAGCGGCTGGTCGGCTTCGAGATGTTCCCAGGGACCCCACACGCCGAGGTCATGGCGGTCCTAGGGCGCTGAGGCCGGGAGCAGGGTCAGCCGCGCTTCGATCGAGGACACCCGCTGGGCCTCTGGCAGCCGGGTCCTCAGCAGCACCCCTGCGACGCAGTCCCAGCCCGCCTCGAGCTCGGGCAAGCCCTGCACTCGGAACAGGCGGGCCTGGCCGCTGTCGTCGAAGAGGACCTCGACAGGCTGGGCGAAGAGCGGTCCCCGGCAGCCCTCCAGCCCCTCGGTGGCCAGCAGCTCGCCGCCCTCGACGAGCACCGTCGCCGCGCGCGGGCCAAGGACGGCGCCGCCGACGATCCCGGCGCTCCTGGGCCGAGCGTAGGCGCCCTGCCAGCCGAGGTGGGGCTCGGACGGCGTGCCCCAGCTGTACAGGCTGAGGCGGCCCGCCGTCGTGGTGGTCCACCAGCCGGCGCTCCACTCGTATCCCGCGGTCCGGAGCACCCGGAAGTCTCCGACTTCGACGGGATCCGTGCTGCGCATCCAGGCCTCTCGGACCTGGCCAGCCTGCGCGCAGAGCAGCACCTCGCCCCGCCAGCCGCAGTCCCAGCCCGGCCGGGCGCCCCATGGCCAGTCGTGCTCGGCCTCCAGCCCCTGGGGCAGCGGCTGCTCCCAGGGCACGGCTGACCACCAGGGCGACTCGGCGAAGGCCAGGGCGACGAGGAGCATGCTCAAAGGACACCCGCCTTCAGCGTGTAGTCCCCGCCCCAGCCGCCCAGGGGGGTGACGCCGACGCGGAACAGCCAGGTGCCCGCGGCCAGGTCCACCGCCCGAACCTGGCGGTCGGCGGTCTCGTCGACGTCGTGCTCGAACTCCGCCTCGAGCCCATCGCAGCGCCGGGCCGACAGCGCCAGGGCGCCCTGGCTGTGGAAGTCCACGAGCAGGCGCGCGGAGTGGTCCAGATCCAGGCGCCACACGGCCGCCCCAGGCCCGGAGTCCAGGCGGACCTTGCCTCGAACCGCCTCCTCGAGCGGCAGGCCGAGCAGCTCCGAGGTGTCCTGCTCGACGCGGACCACCCCCATCTTGGCGACGGAGCCGTCCAACATCCACTCCGGCTTCCCCGCGCTGAGGGTGACCGGCCGCCTCGAGGTCAGCTTCTGCTGGAAGATGACGTCCTGGTCCAGCAGTCGGGCCTCGACCGCACCGGCCAGTGGCTCGGGCAGCCAGGTCTCCTCGCCCTGGGCCAGGCCCTTGCACCCAGCCCCCTTCACGCAGAGCTCCAGCACCGGCTCGACGGCGCCCTCGAAGCCCAGGCCCAGGCGGTCGCTCTTGCTGTAGGCCTCGTCCGACAGGTCGGCGGAGGAGAAGCCCACCCTCATCCAGGCGGGCTCGGGCTCGGGCCGAGCCTCGAGCGGCGGGCGCTCGACCCGGATCACGGCGGTCTGGGGCAGCTGCAGCAGACCGGCCTGGTACTCGATCACGCCCTCCTGCACCCCCTCGACCCCGGGCTGACGCCGTGGCGGCGAATCGTCGAGCACTTCGACACGTCGTTGCCGGGCGAATCTCGCGTGCATTACGTCGACGGCGGCTCCCTGGCGCCAATGATCCGGGCGAGCGAGGGGCTAGTCTGCGTCAACAGCACCGTAGGCCTCAGGGCAATCACGCTCGACCGGCCTACCTTCATCCTGGGCGACGCGATCTACGACCGGCCGGGCCTGCTGGCGCCAGGCACGCTCGACGAGTTC
>CALGIB010000071.1 GCA_937915955.1 uncultured Pseudomonadota bacterium | reverse complement strand
GGGGCCAGCGCCAGGTCCCGCGCGCTCAGCTCGGCCTCGACCTCGGCCAGGGCGTTGCGGGTCTCCTTGGTGCCGCCCGACTTGCTGAAGACCAGCACCAGCGTCGAGCTCAGGTCCAGGCCAGCCAGGGCCCGAGCGATGCCGGCGGGGTCGGTGTTGTCGAGGAAGTGCGGGCGCAGGCCCGAGACGGGCAGCGCGTCCGCCAGCAGCTGCGGCCCCAGGGCAGAGCCGCCGATGCCGCAGAGCAGGAAGTCGGTGAAGCCCGACAGCCCCGCCACCAGCGCCTCGATGCGGCCGGGCAGCGCCGCGATCTCGTCCCGCAGCTCGGGGGGAGCCAGCTGCGGCGCCCGCAGCCAGTAGTGACCGACCTGCCGCTGCTCGGTGGGGTTGGCGATGGCGCCCGCCTCGAGCTCGGCCATCTGGTCCAGGGCCATCTGGAGCAGAGGCGCGTCGACGTCGGCCTGCTTCAGGCCCATGCGGCGCGCGTCGACCACCAGCCCGAGGCGCACGTCGCGGACGAGGCTCATGTCAGCACCCGGATGCGCGCGACGCCCTTGACGCTGGCGCAGGCGCTGCCCTCGGGGACCAGCAGCCGACACGGGCCGCCCAGCTCTCCGGGCAGCGCCCCTCCGTCCAGCGAGTGCACCAGGATCGCCTCGCCGGCCTCACCCACGGGCACCGGCTCGGTGGTCATGCCGTCGCTGGCGGCGACCACGAAGGTGGCGTGGTCCGAGGCCAGGGTCAGGCCCAGCACCTCGCTCAGGAGCACGCCCGAGCCCACCCGCTTCGGGTACTGCGCCGAGACGTCGTCGATCTGGCCAGGCAGGGCCGCGAGCGCGAAGCGGGTCAGCTCCACCTCGTAGCCGTGTCCGTCCGAGAGGTGTACGCCCTCGCGAGCCAGCTCGACGTAGCCTGCCTGATCCAGGCGCTCGACGATGGCCTCGGCCACCTCGAGGTCGCCCTGGACGATGACGTCCACGGCCGAGGCGCTGCGGATCTGGCTGGGCCGATGGCGCGCCCGCCCCCCGCTCAACTCGAGCAGCATCCAGCCCGCCTCGGTACGGAACAGTCCCTTGGCCCGCTCGGCCCCGCAGTCCTCGAGCACGGCGCGCAGAGCGTCCAGGTCGAAGACCCGATCCCGGGCCCATATGCGCGAGGCGGTGCCGTAGCCCTGGGTCGAGGGCGCGCTGGGCCGCGGCCGCTTGCGGAAGACCAGCTCGCTGCGCCGCAGCTCGAAGAGCTCGGGCTCGACCCCGCCTTCCCGGGCCTGGACCGACGCCAGCCAGGGCGGGAAGTGCCCCCTGGAGGCCTGCGTCAGGGCCTCTTGCGCCTGATCGGTGGTCTCCTCGTAGTGGCTCGCGACCAGGATGTCCGCCGCGTCCATCTGCTCCAGGAGCAGCGGCGGCGCCTCGCTGACCAGACGACCGGGGTCGACGACCACCACCACTGGAGCCACCTCGATGTACCGCGCCAGCGGGCTGCGGGTCAGGGTGTCGACGATGTCTGCCGGCCGGGCCAGGCCCGTGGCCTCCAGGAAGATGCGGTCCACGTCCCCCTGCTCGACCAGCGCCTGCACGGCCGGGACCAGGCCCTCGGGCGCGGTGCAGCAGACGCAGCCGCCCGGGATCTCGGTCACGGCCACCGCCCCCTCCAGCAGGCTGGCGTCGATGCGCGCCTGGCCGAAGTCGTTGATGACGACCGCGCAGCGCTCGCTGCCCTGGCGACGGGCGAGCTGGTCGATCAGCAGGGTCGTCTTGTCTGCTCCCAGGAAGCCGGTGACGATGTGCACGGGGACGCGGGCCATGTCTGCTCCTCCAGGAGGAGCCGGCCTATCTGTCCGGCTCGGGCAGGGCTACCCCTCGACCCAGCGCAGCACGCGGTCCAGATCCGACCAGCGGTCCCGACTGCGGCCCGCGCCCAGCAGGGTGACGGCCAGGGTCCGACCCGACTCGGTGCGCACCACGCCGGTGAAGCAGTACCGCGCGGTGTCCGTGTAGCCGGTCTTCGCGGCCAGGAAGTCCAGGTCCCCGCGGCCCGAGGCCCGGTTGGTCGTGTACAGCGTGCGCTCGCTGGGGCCGACGCCGACCTCGATGACCTTCTCCACGTGCCAGGACTTCGCGCTCGCCGCGATGCTCAAGGTGGGGTGCGCCGCGACGGCCAGCGCGGCCTTGCTCATGTCGCGCGCGGTCGACAGGTTGTCGTCCTCGAGGCCCGAGGGGTCCGCCCAGGTGGACTGCTCCATCCTGAGCTGGCGGCTGACCTCGTCCATGCGGTCGATGAACTCGTAGTAGTCCAGGCCTGACTGCACGGCGAGGCCGTAGGCGGCGCGGTTGTCCGAGGCGACCAGCGCCGATCCGAGCAGATCCCAGCCCGCGTAGCACTCGCCGGTGCTGAACTTCGAGCGGGCGCCGGAGCGGCTGGGCCAGAACAGCTCGTCGACGCAGACCGTCTGGCTCAGGTCGACCGGCTCGCTGGCCATCGCCAGAGAAGACACCAGCTTGGTCAGCGAGGCCACCGGCCGGCGGTTGTCGGCGGCGCGCTCGTAGAG
>CALGIB010000070.1 GCA_937915955.1 uncultured Pseudomonadota bacterium | reverse complement strand
GGCGCGAGCAGCTTCGACTCGCCCAACGACATGCCCTGGGGGGTACAGGCCCTGGCGATATGGGCGCCGCCCAAGCTGACCTGGACGAGCTTCGAGGGCACCCAGATGAGCCTGGACGAGCTGGCCAAGCTGATGGTCCACGTGCTCACGAGTGAGTCCGAGTTCATGATCCGCACGATGCTGGCGGGCGAGGGCTTCACCAAGCGCAAGCAGGGCGTGTTCGCCTACACCTGCGGAGGCGCGCACCTGCTCCAGGGCAGCGCCTTCGTGGTGGCCCGTGGCTTCGGCGGCGACGCCGAGCGGGAGAAGATGGCGGTCCAGGGGCAGCTGCTGTTCTACCGCTTCCCCCGCGAGCTCAAGCTGACTCAGGACGCCATCGCCGCGAGCCCCCAGTTCGAGCTGGTGCTGCTGGCCCAGCAGCTCAAGTTCGTCGGCCACTGGATCGAGAGCGCGCACAAGATGATGGCCATGGAGCTCTACACGCCCACCTCCATCGAGCAGACACAGATCTACGCGGCGAACGACGCGCTGATCGGCACGGTCAAGCGCTTGAAGGCCATGGGCGCCTTCGACAACCTGCCGCAGCTGCGCGAGAAGAACCCGCAGCTCTACCTGGACCTGGTGGGCGACTCGGCCCACGCGCTCAAGGGCCTGGACCTGGCGACCGGGCGGGCCGCCGTGGCCTACTGACGGTCAGCGCCTCCCGTCTCGAGCCTGGGTTGGAACTCAAGCAGACCGGCGAAGGTCCGAAGAAAGGACCATGCGCTTCGTCCCGATCCAGATCTGTGAGTCGCTCGGTGGCAACGAGCTCTTCCCCAGCGGGCCCTTCGCGCCCTCGGAGGTGCTCGGAAGCCTGGAGCGGCGCTACGGGCCCCGTCTGGTGGTGGTCCGCGGGCGCCGGTCCGTGCGCGCTGTCTTCCCCTACCGGGTCAGCGTCGAGATCGACGGGGACAGCGTGCGCCTGGTCTACGCCGAGGGCAGCAGCAGCATGAGCCGGGAGCTGGATCTCTGCGCGGTCCGAGGCGCCCTCGAGGAGGCCGTACGGGCCTGCGCGAGGACGGCGGCCCAGGCGGCCTGATCGGCCCCGGCGGGATAGCCCACGAGGTCCCTGACCTCGTGGAGTCCTGATGGCTGACGTCGAGCTGAAGCAGAAGGAAGAGCCGGACCAGGAGCGCCTCTACACGCCCCCTCCGGGCGAGCGTGAGTTCAGCTTCCGCGCGGTCTTCGCCGGCTGCATGCTGGGCGGCGTCGTCGCGGCGATGAACATCTACCTGGGCCTGCGCATCGGCTGGTCCTTCGGTGGCTCTCTCATCGCGGCCATCCTCGGCTTCGCGCTCTTCACCATGTTGGGCAAGGCGGGGCTGCTCAAGGGCAAGTACACCGTCCTCGAGGCCAACATCACCCAGACCTCGGGCTCGGCCGCGGGCACGATGACCTCGGCCGCAGGGCTGCTCGCGCCGATCCCCGCCATGAGCATGCTCGGCTACGAGTTCACCCCCGGCCAGCTCGTCGCGTGGGCCCTGTCCGTGGCCTACCTGGGCGTCTTCTTCGCCGTGCCCCTGCGTCGCCAGATGGTCCTGGTCGAGAAGCTGCGCTTCCCCACGGGGACGGCCGCGGCCCAGACCATCATGGCCATGTTCAGCTCGGGCGCCGACGCCATGCACAAGGCCAAGTCGCTGCTGATGTGGGGTGGGCTGGCCTTCGGCTTCACGCTGTTGACCCACTTCATCCCCCAGCTCGAGATGCCGCCCATCGAGACGGTGGGGCTCTCGCTGCTGACGGTCTGGTCCTTCAGCCTCCTCCTGTCTCCGATGATGACGGGCGCCGGCATGCTGATGGGTCCCCGGGTCGGCGGCTCGCTCTTCCTGGGTGCTGTGCTGGGCTGGGCCGTGCTCGGCCCCTTCGCGGTCGGCCAGGGCTGGGCCTCGGGCCCCGAGCTCGACGCGGCCACCGGCGTCTGGACCCACGGCGACGTGATGTCCTACGAGTCGGGCGTGCGCGGCTGGATCCTCTGGCCTGGCGTGGCGATCATGGTCGCCGACTCCCTGACCAGCCTGGGCCTGTCCTGGAAGACCATCCTGAAGACCTTCACCCGGAGCAAAGGCGACGGCGAGGCTCTTCAGGACGTGGGCGAGCCCATCCCGAACACATGGTGGATGGGTGGCCTGGCGGTGGCCTCGCTGGCGACCATCATCGCCACCTGGGTGCTGTTCGACACCCCGATCTACTTCAGCATCCTGGCCATCATCATGTCCTCGGTGCTCTCGATGATCGCGGTCCGCTCGACGGGTGAGACCGACATCAACCCCATCGGCGGAATGGGCAAGGTCACGCAGCTGGTCTTCGGCGGCATCAGCCCTGGCGCCATCACCACGAACCTGATGGCGGCGGCCATCACCGGCTCGGGCGCCAGCCAGGCCGGCGACATGATGCAGGACCTGAAGACCGGGTACATGCTGGGCGCCTCGCCCAAGCAGCAGTTCAAGGCCCAGCTCATCGGCATCGTCTTCGGCGTGATGTTCTGCGTGCCGGTCTACGTGCTCTTCGACACGGTCTACGACATCGGCGGCGAGGAGCTCCCGGCTCCCGCGGCCCACGCCTGGCGGGCCGTGGCGGAGCTCCTGGCCCAGGGCCTCGACGCGCTGCCGCCCATGGCCCAGTACGCGGTGCTCGGCGGCCTCCTGCTCGGCATGGCGGGACCGATCATCAAGAAGCTCGCGCCGGCGAAGTACAAGGTCTGGGTCCCCAGCACCCTGGCCATCGGCATCAGCTTCATCGTGCCCGCCTACTACGGCGTGGCCATGTTCATCGGCGCCATGATCCTGGTGGCCTGGCAGAAGCTGAGCCCCAAGGGCTGCGCGGCGCTCAGCTTCGCGGTGGCCTCAGGGCTGGTCGCGGGCGAGGGCCTGGCCGGCATCCCCAAGGCTCTGCTCGTGATGCTCGGCGTGCCCGACCTGATGACGATGCTCGGGGGCTGAGCCCCCAGCGCGTCGCCGCTACTCGGGGGCCAGGT
>CALGIB010000069.1 GCA_937915955.1 uncultured Pseudomonadota bacterium | reverse complement strand
TGCTGGCGCCGAGGAGCAGGTCGGCCCGCCCGTCGCCCTCGAGATCGCTCAGCTCCAGCGAGAAGCCCAGCCGGGAGCCCTCCAGGCCCGTGACCGAGCCCTCGGCGTCACCCAGGCTGCCCGACCACGCGGGCCCCCGGATCAGGCTGACCAGGTCACCGTCGGGGGCCGCGACGGCCAGGTCCTGGCGACCGTCGCCGTCCAGATCCCCCAGGGCGACCTGCTTGCCGCCCTGGGTCCAGGACGCCGTCCCCGCCAGGCGGGCGTCCGCGTCGCCCACCGGCACGATGCCGTCCAGCGGACCGAGGAAGAGGTAGGCCGCGCCAGCGCTGTCGTCCTCGCCCATGGCCCCCGCCAGCAGGTCGGCGACGCCGTCCCCGTCCACGTCGCCCAGGTCCACGTCGATGCCCAGCCAGGCGTTGTCCGTGGTGGCGTAGATCCCCGCCTGGTTGGCCAGGCCGCCGGACTCGGAGGCCTCGACCAGCCAGACCACGCCTGCGTCCGTGGCGCTGGTGTTCGCCGCGAAGGCGCCGATGGCCAGCTCTCCGATCCCGTCGTCGTCGACGTCGCCGTAGCCTAGCGAGATGCCTGCGTAGCTGCCCGAGGTGCCCGTGAAGAGCACGCTGGCGTCGTCCAGATCGCCACCCTCGGTGGCGACCAGGAAGACCGCGCCCGCGCCCGCGCCGTCCCAGAAGCTGCCGATGGCCAGGCCCTCGTCGGTGGCCCTCAGCGCGCTGCCCGCGTAGGCCTCGGCGTGACGCCCCGACCAGCAGAGCTCGCTCATCGCGCCCTCGTCGACCCGACAGACCGCGCCGCGCCCGAGGTCCCGCTGGGGTGCGGCCACCCAGAGGCCGTCGAACCTCGCCAGCTCCCCGGCCCCGTCGCCGGGCTGGCCCTCGATGGACGCCGACAGCTCGGTGAGCCCGGTGTCCCGGGGCAGGTCGGGGAAGCCGGTGTCGTCGGCGTCCGGCGCCCCGGTGTCGGGCTGACCCGTGTCGTTGCTCGGCGCCGGGCAGGCGATCAGCAGGGGCAGCATCATGGGAGGCATCGTAGTCGTGTTAAGCGCGGCCTCGTGAGCTCCCGCATCCCCGGCTTCTACCGCCTGCCCCCCGAGGCCCGCCTGTCCGCCCTCGAGGAGGCGCTCGGGATCGAGGTAGACGCCTACCGGGGCGAGGGCCTGAGCCTGGACGCGGCCAACCTTATGGTCGAGAACGTCATCGGCACCTTCGCGCTGCCCAACGGCGTCGGCATCAACCTGCAGGTCAACGGCCACGACGTGGTCGTGCCGATGGTGGTCGAGGAGCCCAGCGTGGTCGCGGCCGTCAGCAACATGGCCCGGCTGACCCGAGCGGCCGGCGGCATCTTCACGAGCTGCGACGCCAGCGTCATGACCGGCCAGGTCCAGGTCATCGTCGACGGAGACGTCGACGCCTGCGCGGCGGCCCTCGAGGCCGGCCTGCCCGAGCTCCGTGAGCTGGCAGCCAGCGTTCACCCCCGACTCGTCGAGCGCGGCGGGGGGCTGCGCGGGATGCAGGTCCGCGTGGTCGGCTACGACGAGCCCGGCGAGCAGCCCGAGCGCTTCGTGGTGCTGCACTTCGACCTGGACTGCGTGGACGCCATGGGCGCCAACATGATCAACACCATCGCCGAGCGCCTGGCTCCTCGGGTCGAGGCGGTGACCGGCGAGCGGGTCGGCCTGCGCATCCTGAGCAACCTGGCCGACAAGCGCCTGGCCCGGGCGCGGGTGCACCTGCGGCCCGAGCACCTGGACGAGGGCGATCTGGACGGCGAAGACGTGGCCGCCGGCATCGCCAACGCCTACCGCTTCGCCTACGCCGACCCCTACCGGGCCGCGACCCACAACAAGGGCATCATGAACGGCGTCGACGCCGTGGCCATCGCGACCGGCAACGACTGGCGCGCGATCGAGGCGGGGGCGCACGCCTACGCGGCCCGGAGCGGTCAGTACCGCAGCCTGAGCACCTGGAAGGTGGACCAGGACGGCACCCTGCACGGCCAGCTCGAGCTGCCGCTGCAGGTCGGCACCGTAGGCGGTCCGATCAAGGTGCACCCCACCGTCCAGCAGAACCTGCGCCTGATGAAGGTCACCCGCGCCCATCAGCTCGCCGAGCTGATGGCCGCGGTCGGTCTGGCCCAGAACCTGGGCGCCCTGCGCGCGCTGGCCACCGAGGGCATCCAGCAGGGCCACATGCGCATGCACGCCCGCAGCGTGGCGGCCAGCGCCGGGGCCAGCTCCCTCCAGGTGCCGCGCATCGCAGCCATGCTACACGAGGCCCGGGACTACTCGGTCGAGCTGGCTCGAAAGCTGCTCGCGCAGGGCTGATGGTCGGCCGGGCGCCGGGCAAGCTCATCCTGCTGGGGGAGCACAGCGTGGTCTACGGCCACCGCGCGATCGCCGCCGCGGTGGGCCTGCAGACCGAGGTTCGGCTGCATCGCGTCCAGGGCCCCACCCGCCTGGGCGCCTCCGCGATCCAGGATCCTCGGCTCCAGGCCGCGCTGGCCCTGGCGCTGCCGGCCGAGGGCCTGCGCGTGGACATCCGCACCGACCTGCCCGTTGGTCGAGGCATGGGCAGCTCGGCGGCCTTGAGCGTGGCCCTGCTTCGAGCCGCGGACGAGCTGGCGGGGCGGACGTCCAGCTTTGAGGACCTGCACGCGCGAGGCTTCGAGCTCGAGCGCCTGTTCCACGGGGACCCCTCGGGCCTGGACCACGCCGTCTCGCTGCTGGGCGGCGCGGTGGTCTACCGCAAGGGGCAGGCTCCCCAGCCGATCGACATGCGCAGCGTGTCGGTGGTCGTGCTCGACACGGGCAAGGCCGGCGACACGGCCGCGCTGGTGGCCGGCGTCGCCTCCAGGCGCCCCGCCGTGGACCCCCTCCTGGATCGCCTCGGGGCCCTGGTCGAGGCCTCGATCCCGGTGCTCGACCAGCCCCAGGCCCTGGGCGATCGGCTGAACGAGGCCCACGCCTTGCTGGGCCAGATCGGGGTCTCCACCC
>CALGIB010000068.1 GCA_937915955.1 uncultured Pseudomonadota bacterium | reverse complement strand
GGGCCGCACGATGGAGGAGGTCGAGCGCCTCGGCGGCGGCCTGGTGCGGTTCACCTCACAGCTCGGCGATCCCGGCAGCGACGAAGCCCTGGATCCGCGCGACGAGGAGCTCGTCGCCGAGATGCACGAGGAATTGGTCGCCCGCACCGAGACCTGGATCCTGATGCTCGACCGCGTGGTCCAGTACCAGGCCCTCAGCGAGCTCGAGCGGCAGGTGGAGCAGCTCGAGCAGGACGCCGACGGCCAGGCCCTGTCGGCCAGCGCCGGGGCCTCGGACAACGAGATCGTGGACTGGCTGGAGGCCACGGACGCGCGCGTGCATGCCTTCCAGGCCAGCGCAGCCAGCTTCGATCATGGCCGCGTCCAGGCCCTGTCCGAGCAGTGGGGCGGGGATCTGCTGCGGCTCTCCGAGCGGATCCGTCAGGACCTCGCGGCCGGCGACCGCGCCGGGGCCGTGACGCGCACCGGCTGGTACGCCGAGGAGGTCCGCCGGCTGCGCGCGAGCCTGGTGGCCATGCGCGGCGAGATGGAGGAGGCCAGCGAGGACGAGCAGCAGGCCATCCAGGACCTGATCGAGGAGCTGAAGCGCATCGAGGCCGCCGAGCTCGACCTGCTCGCCCGAACCGAGCTGGCCCGGGAGCAGCACGGGGTCGGAGACGAGGCCCTGATGGACCTCTGGGACGAGGCCGCGCGGCTGTCCGCCTTGATCCGGGTGCGCTCCGAGTCGGCCGCCGCTGGCGTGTCCCAGGGCGGCGCCGGCCGCATGCTCCTCCGAGGCTCCGAGCGCGCCGAGCGCCTGGACCGGGCCGTTCAGGCCCGAGACCTCGACAACGCCCTGCGGGAGTCGATCTCGGTGCGACAGGAGCTGGACTACCAGGCCCGCGAGCTGACCTTCAAGGCCGCCCTCGGCGGGGGAGACTCGGACCTGGTCAAGGCGGACCTTGGCCAGGCCCGAGCTGAGATCGAGCAGGCCGCCCGCACCGCCGTCGAGCTGGAGCGGCTGCTCGAGCGCCTGGAGCTCTCGGCCAACGAGAGCCGCCCTGCCCTGAGGCGGGCCATCGATGGCTTCTCGCTGCAGCAGGATCGGCTCGAGCAGGACACCCTCGCCACCCAGGAGCCCGCCGCCGAGCTGGCCGCCATCCTGCCGATGGGCGCGCCCGGGCTCGAGGAGAACATCGAGGCCGCCGTGCAGGAGATGGCCCGCTCCGAGGGCGCGCTCGCGCGTGGCTGGGCCGTACAGGCCGAGGGCGCCGAGGAGGCCGCCGCAGACCGGATCCGTCAGGCCCTCGAGGCCCTGGAGCAAGCGGCCGCCGCCGCGGCGCAGCTGGCCTCCGAGATGCAGGGGGGCGGGCCTGGAGAGGACCAGGACCCGGGGCAGGGCCAGGAGCTGCCCGTCAACGACGACCCCTACCTCGATCTGCCCGACGCCTACAGCACGGACGAGGCCTACCGCAAGGCCCTGCTCGAGGGCATGCAGAGCGAGGTCCCGCCCTCCTACGAGGTCCTTAAGCGCAGGTACTATGAAGACCTGGTCCGAAACTAGCCTCGCCCTGCTCGTGCTGCTGCTGTGGCCCCTCCAGGCCCAGGCGGCGTCGCCTCGCGAGGGCCTGCGGTGCCTCCGCGCGACCGACGTGGCCTGCGCGGAGCGGGTGGTCGAGGAGCTCTCGGCGGACGGCTCGGTCGAGGCCGACCTGCTCCGGGCGCGGCTCCACTTCCACCGCGGTGAGGCGGCTGAGGCGGCCCGGGTGATGAAGACCGTCGTCCCCCGCGCCCACCTGCTCCCGGCCGAGGACTGGGAGAGCGCCTACCGCGGCACCGGCTACGCCCGAGGAGGGGAGTCCGGGGACACGCTGGCGCAGGCGCTCGAGGCCGAGACCGCCTTCTACGTCGACACCGCCGAGGTGCACGCGTCGTTGGTCCTCACCGAGATCGACGGCGTGGCCGTCTTGCACCACCCGGGCCTGGAGCGGGTCCTGGTTCAGGACGCCGTGGAGGCGGTGCGGCTCGCCCGCGAGCGCATCGCGCCCCGGCTGGGCGGGGATGTGCCGGGCCCGGTTCGGGTCGAGATCTACCCGGACAGCGCCAGCTTCACGGCCTGCTCGGGGCTTCCGGCCGAGGCCGTGAGCACCACCGGCGTGGTCGCCGTGCAGAAGTGGAACCGCATCCTCCTCAGCAGCCCCCGGGCCCTGGGCAAGGGCTACGGCTGGCGCGACACCCTGGTGCACGAGTGGGTGCACTACGTCGTCAGCTACAACTCGAAGGACCGGACGCCCATCTGGCTGCAAGAGGGCCTGGCCAAGAGCACCGAGATGCTCTGGCGCGAGGACGAGTTCTCGCTCGAGGTCCAGAAGCAGTCCCTGCTGGCCGGGGCCCTGCAGAGCGGCGAGTGGATCACCTTCGAGCAGATGCACCCCTCTATGGCCTACCTGCCCTCGGCCGAGTCCGCCGCGCTGGCCTACGCCCAGGTCGCCACGATGATGGAGTTCCTGCAGGTCCAACAGGGCCGCCAGGCGCTGGGTCGGGTGGTCGAGCTCGTCGGTCGTGGCGAGGACGCGCGCGAGGCCGTCGCCCAGGTCGCCGGGCAGGACTTCGAGCGCTTCGAGCAGGACTGGAAGGGCTGGCTGGGGGGCCTGGAGCTGGTCGGCGTGCGCGTGATGACCCTGCCCACGCAGCTCGGGGGCGCCACCGAGGCCCAGTACGACCCGGTCCTGAGCCGGCGCTCCGATCTGGCGAACCAGGCCCGCCTCGGCGACCTGATGCTGGAGCAGGGTCAGGCCGAGGCGGCGCTGGTCTACTACGGACGCGCCAGCCAGGGCGAGGCCCCGCCCAGCCCCATGGTGG
>CALGIB010000067.1 GCA_937915955.1 uncultured Pseudomonadota bacterium | reverse complement strand
CATCGGCATGATCTGCATGACCCCGACCGCGCCCGCGTGCGACAGCGCCGTGCTGCGGTAGAGGCTCTCCCGGCGCATCAGGCCCAGCACCAGCAAGGGATCGACGTCGAAGGCCTGAGACCAGCGCTCGACGCGCTCGGCGTGGGCTCGGGGGTAGGCCAGGCGCATGGCGTTGGCCCGCTCCTCGGGGCTGATCGCGCCGGGAGCGAGGCCCAGGGTGAAGCGGGCGACGTGGTGGTGGTCGCGGGCGTACAGGAAGATCTGGCGCCACTGCTGCTGGGGCAGGTTGACGCTGCGGACCAGCTTCTGGCGCGCCGTGCGGCGGCCTGCGGCGTACTGCCACTCGTCGTAGATGTCCGCGACCAGGTCTCCGGACAGCTCGTAGACGCCCACGCTGGCCAGATCCAGCGCGGCGGGCAGCTGGGGCCAGATGTGCGCCTGCGCGTGCGCGAAGGCCTCGAAGGTCTGCCGCTGCAGCTCGGGATCGAACCACTGGCCGTCGATGTAGCTGTCGGGGCGCTCGGGCAGCTCCTCGGCCCGAGGGTGCAGGACCAGCACCGGGTGGTCCAGATCCGGCGCCGTCGCCGGCTGCAGCGGCCAGCTGAGCTCGGACCAGCTCACCGCTCGGCCCTGGGGGAGCTCGAGCCCGCCCCGGACCGAGGCCACGGCGGGCCGGTCCCGAGGGGAGGGCATCGGAACCGTGGGGATCAGCTCGGTCGCGGCGCCGCCGTCCCAGCGGCCCTGGCGGATCTCGGGGCTGGAGCCCTCGCCCAGCTTGCGCCAACGGGACCGCAGGAGCAGCGCGTACCAGCTGGTGGGGTGCTGATCGAGCAGGACCCTCCAGGTGTCCTGGGCCTCCTCGCGCTTGCCCAGCGCGGCCAGCGACTTTCCCTGGTAGTAGCGGGCCGTCAGGGCCTCCTCGCCCCCCTGCGCGACGATGGGCTCCAGCCGCTTGAGCGCCTCCTCGTGCTCGCCCATTCGGTAGCTGCAGAAGGCCCCGAACCACTCGGCGGTGCGGCCCAGCGAGCCGCCGGTCCGGGCCAGGATGTCCCAGTGCTCGCGGGCCCGCTCGTAGTTGCCCGCCAGCTGCTGGCTGTGGGCGACCACGTCGCGGCTGCGGCGCCAGCGGTGGTGGCTGCCGTGCTTGGCCAGGCCGATCTCGCCCCACTTCGCGGACTCGACGAAGTCCCCGCCGCGGAAGTAGGCGCGGAAGGCGAACCAGGCGTCCTCGGCGTTGGCGCCGCGCGCGTACTGGCCGGCGAAGGCGTCCCCGAGCTCGTCGTAGCGGTGCGTGCGCCAGCAGAACCGCTCCCAGTTGGCGGTGGCCCAGTCCTGCGCGCGGGGGTCCTCGGCGTAGCGCACCTGGATGTCCTGGTAGGCGGTCCAGGCCTCGTCCCCGAAGCCGCCGTCCCGCATCGACAGGGCCCGCTTCTCGTCGGCGAGCAGGGGGTCGAGCCTGGGCTCGTCCAGCTCGTGGAGATCCAGGACCCGATCCAGCTCGAGCTGCGCGGCCCGGGCAGTGCAGAGGTACTCGTGATCCAGGGTGAGCTCCTGCAGCATCGAGGCGCCCTTGGCTGGCGAGCGGTTGGCCTCGGCCAGCGCCATGCCCAGGCGGATCTCCTCCTCGCGAGGCGTGCCGGGGTTGTCTTCCAGGTACTGCTGGTAGGCCTCCAGGGCGGGCTGACGATGGCCGGCGGCCGTGTACGCCTGGGCCATGAGCATCAAGCACTCGTCGGCGTGCTCGCCCTCGGGCCAGGCGCTGCGGTAGGCCTTGCACTCGGCCGCGGCCACCGCGTGACGGCCTCGACGGTGGTCGGCCACGGCCTCGTACCAGGCGCCCCATGGGGCCAGGGGCCCCTGGCCCGCGCGGACCCGGGTGAACTGCTCGGAGGCCAGGTTGTCGTGGCCGTCAACCAGGTGGATCCAGCCCAGGAGGAAGCGCCCCGCGTCCCGCTCGCGGCCCCAGGGACCCTCGCCGGAGTCCAGCCAGGCGATCAGCTCGACCTTGGCGCGCTCCGCGTCACCGAGCTTCCAGGCGCGCACGCCGTTGTCCAGGCTGGGGGTGCTGGAGACCAGCGGGTGGCCCGGAGGGGTCTCGGGCTCCTCGGGCAGGACGGCCCCGACGACGCCGGCCAGAGCCAGGCTGCAGAGCAGGGTCCAGCGCATGGCCTCTCAGCCGAGGTCGGCTTCGGCGATGCCCTTGGCGACCTCGTCCTGGGCGTAGTCGAGCAGCACGTCGTAGGTGCCGCCCACGTAGGCCGCCTGGACCACGCCCGCGCGGCCCTTCACCGAGACGGTGCTGCCGACCTGGTGCCGGCAGCCGTCGACCGGCTCGGGCTTGGCGTCGGGCTCGCTGTGTTCGAGCCACTCGGCCCAGCCGCCCTGGAGGCTTCGGGTCCAGCCCCAGCCGGCGTCCCGCAGGAGCTTGGCGACCTGGGCGCTGCCCTGCTCCCCGTCGGCGTCGACCACGGTCACGCGCAGCTTGGGGTCGGGCAGCAGGTGGGTGTTGGCCAGGATCTGGTGGTTGGGGAGAAGGACGCTGCCGGGGATGAGCCCGTGCGCGGTCTCCTGTGGTGGGCGGATGTCGACGATGGTGCCGGGCACGCCGCCGGCCAGCTGGGCCGCCAGCCAGGTCCGGCCGATCAGCTCGAGGTGCTTGGGGCCCGGCGTGTCGCCGTCGCCGTCCACGAGCTTGGGGATCACCGAGGCGTCGTAGGTGCCGTCCTTGCTGCCCTTGGTCTTGCGTCGGGTGCGCTCTTCCGCGTCCCATTCCATGCCGAAGGCCTTGAGCGCTGCCTTGCGCAAAGCGCCCTTGATGCGATCCCGGATCATGCATGTCTCCTGGCCCAGCAGTCTCACACGCTCGGCCAGCCTTGACGAGGCGCGCGATCGCCCGGCTGTGGCAGGCTATGACCTCGTGCGACGGCCAGCGAGGGAGCTTGGATGAGTCTGTGGAAGGACCTTGTCTTCGGTCGAGAGGACGGCATGCGTGCTCCTCTCCGAAAGGCCATCACCGGCCTGTTGGGACGGAGCGAGGCCGCGCCGAGCGCTCCGCGTCCGCCCGACGCGCCGCTCCAGGCCGCCGAGAAGGCGCTGAATCTCGGCATCGAGGCGCCCAAGGACGTGACGCCTCCGGACGGCTACGAGGTGGTGCTCCACAAGGACGCGCTCGAGCCCGGTGTGCCCATCGAGATCATCGTCGCCGGCAAGGCGATCGCCCTCTGCAAGGTCGGCAACGAGTGGTTTGCCACGTCGAACACCTGTCCTCACGCAGAGGGACCGCTGGGTGAGGGGACCCTCGACGGGCACATCCTGACCTGTCCGTATCACGGCTGGATGTTCGACATCCGGGACGGGAGCTGCCTGACCTCGCCCTCGGACAAGGTGCACACCTTCTCCGTGAAGGTCGTCGGAGACGCTGTCTGCGTCGAGGTCTGAGGTAGCATCGAGCCCTACTTGGGGCGATCGTGCTGGCTGTGCGCGCTGCGGCAACTCAGCTCACTTCTACGCCGGGGGCGATCGCCGAGCTGAAGCGAGGGCTGACCGGAGAGCCGGTGGCCGTGCTGGCGTTCCACTCCACGGCCCACGAGGCGGAGCAGGTCGCGGCGCAGCTGCGAGCGGCGTTCTCCGGCGCCCGGACGATGGGCTGCTCGACCATGGGCGAGCTCGGCGCTGGCCGGCTGTACCGCGGCGGGATCAGCGCGATGGCGCTCTACGAGCCGATCCGGCTGTCGGCGCAGGTGGTGCGCGACACCAGCCTCTTCCACTTCTCCGACGGCGAGACCCGGGTCGAACTCCTGGCCCGCGAGCTGGGTTTGGAGCGCTCCGGGCTCGAGTCCGCCGGCTGCGTGCTCGTCACGCTGACCGACGGGCTGTCCAGGTCCGAGGAGCGCCTGGTGGCCTCCCTCGCGCTGGCCTCCCCGGGGATCCCCCTGGTCGGAGGCAGCGTCGCCGATGACCTGAAGATGGAGGGCACCTCGGTCTTCCTCGACGGCCAGGTCAGTCCCTCGTCCAGCCTGATCCTGCTGCTGCAGCCCCGAGTGCCGCACCGGGTCTTCGCGGTCCACCACTTCGAGGCCACCCCGCGGCGCGTGGTCGTGACCCGGGCGGCGGCCGCCGAGCGCATCGTGTACGAGCTGGACGGCTGGCCGGCTGCGCAGGTCTACGCCGGGCTCGCTGGCATCGACGCCGCGGACCTCGAGGCGGACCCGCTGCTGCCCAGCCGCCGTGAGATCTGCTTCGGCATCCGCGTCGGGCCCGAGTACCGGATGCGCTCGCCGTTCTCGGCGCTGCCAGGGGGCGCCCTGGCGCTCCGAGGCGCGGTCGAGGAGGGCGAGGTGCTGCGCGTGATGCGAGGTCAGCACCTGGTCGAGCGCACCCGATCGGGGCTCGAGAGCGCCACGGAGGGGCTAGACGCCCAGGGCCTGCTGCTCTTCAACTGCGGTGGCCGCCTGCTCGAGGCCGAGGCCCACCAGCAGCTCCGGGAGCTCGGAGAGGCGATGGCCCCGGTGCCCTCGGCGGGCTTCTCGACCTACGGCGAGCAGTACGGACCCCTGCTCGTGAACCACACCCTCACCGGGATCGCCTTCGGTGGCTGAGCCCGTTGCCGCTACCGTCGCGGACCTCGAGCGAAAGCTCGCGGCTGCGGAGAAGACCATCGAGGCGCTCGTGCGGCGGGCGGAGCGTCAGGCCCGGGCCGACCCCGCCGAGCGCGTGGCGGTCCGCCGCGCCATGCACAGCCTCGAGGACGCCGTCAAGCTGCGCAACCAGGCGCTCCAGCTGTCCGAGGCGCACTTCCGGACCCTCTGGAACGAGTCCCCGGACATGCTGGTGACCATCGACGCGATGGGCCAGATCCTGGACCGCAACCGGCGAGCGATCGAGGCGGCCCTGACGGGTCGGATCTGCGACAACTTCGTCAAACGTGAGGAGGCGCTGCGCGCCTGCCAGGAGGGCGGGCAGTCCCAGCTGATCGACGGCCGCTCGGTGCACCTGGCCAAGGCCCGGATCTCGGACAGCCCAGGGGTCGTCGACCTGCTCGTCATCCGGGACCTGAGCGTGCACCAGCTGCTCGAGAACGAGCTGCAGCACGATCGACGCCTGGCCCTGCTCGGCGAGCTCGCCCAGGCGGTCTCCCACGAGGTCAACAACCCCCTGTCCGTGATCCTGGGCCGGCTGGAGCTGGTGGAGGCGCTGGGCGAGGACGTGGACCCGGAGCAGGTGCAGCGGCACCTCGACGTCGTCGCCGATCACGCCCGGCGAATCGGGCTCATCGTCGCGAACCTGGACGTCGTGGCGCGCCCGGGCCCGGGTCGGCAGCAGGACCTCGACCTGGGGCTGCTGGTGATCGAGGCCATCAAGGCCTGCGGACGTCGGCTGGAGCGCATCCAGCTGAAGATCGAGCTGCCGGAGGAGGGGCTGAGGCTGAGGGGCGACGAGGTGCAGCTCCGCCAGATGCTGACGTCGCTGCTCATCAACGGGGCGGACAGCATGAACCGGCGCGGGAGCATGAGGCTGCTGGGCCGCCTTCAGGGCCGCTTCGTCTGCATCGACGTCGAGGACAGCGGCGGCGGCGTGCCCCCAGCGGTCGCGGAGCGGATCCGGCAACCCTGGGGTCTGAGCGGCGCAGGTCGACCCGGCTCGGTGCTGGGCATGTCGGTGGCGGCGAGCATCGTGCGCGCCCACGGCGGCCGGCTCCGGGTGGTCGAGAGCAGCTCGCGTGGCAGCACCTACCGGGTCGAGCTGCCCCGGGACCCCAACGTCCTGGGCACCGGCGCGCGCGTCGATCTGGTGGTGATCGACCCCCGCACCCACGAGATCGGCGAGCTGATCAGCCTGCTCGGGGCCCTGGGCCACCAGGTCCGCTACTGCCGGACCTGGGCCGAGGCCGTGCTGACCATCGACGCGCAGCGCCCGGACCTGGTCGTCTGCAGTCGCTTCCTGCCAGGGCTGGACCAGGAGACCACCGAGGTCGTGGCCGCGCGCTGGCCGGAGCTCGCCGAGCGCGTGCTGGTCTTCGTCGGCGCGATGGAGGCGCCCCCGAACCACGGCGCGCGGGTGCTGAGCTCGCCGCTGTCGGCGCTGGACGTGCTCGAGTGTCTGGAGCGGGCCAACGGCCTCTGACAGAGGATAGGGGCCGCCCGGAGGCCGCGATGAGCTCGAGCATCTTCCGCGACGATCTGCTCCAGGGGCAGGTCGCGCTGGTCACCGGCGGCGGCACGGGCATCGGCGCCCAGATCGCCCGAGAGCTGGCCAACCTGGGCGCGACGGTGGTCATCGCCTCGCGCAAGGCGGCGAACGTCGAGCCCGCGGCGCTCAGCCTGGACCGGGAGTGCCGGGGCCAGGTGGTCGCCATGACCCTGGACATCCGGGACCGGGAGCGCGTGGCCCAGGTCGTCCAGGACATCCTCGGCCGCTTCGGGCGGCTGGACGTCCTGGTCAACAACGGCGGGGGCCAGTTCCTCGCGCCCGCCGAGACGATCACACCCCGCGGCTTCGACGCCGTCGTGGGCACCAACCTGACCGGCACCTGGAACCTGACCCGCGCGGTCGCCGACGCCTGGATGCTGGCCAACGGCGGTCGCGTCGTGAACATCACCATGCTCTCCCGGCGTGGCTTCACGGGCATGGCCCACAGCGTGGCGGCGCGCTCGGGGGTCGAGTCCATGACGCGCACGCTGGCCGTCGAGTGGGCCAGCCGAGGCATCCGGCTCAACTGCGTGGCGCCGGGCTACGTCGCGAGCAGCGGCCTGTCCAGGTACCCGAAGGAGCTGGGCGTGCTCGAGCGGCTGCAGAGCCTGGTCCCGGCCAAGCGCCTGGCACGACGCGAGGAGATCGCCTGGCTGGTGGCCTACCTGGCCAGCCCGGCCGGCGAGTACGTCACGGGGGAGACCTGGACGGTCGACGGCGGCGCCTCGCTCTGGGGGGACCTCTGGCCGATCCCGGATCCCCCGGGGCTGGGCGCGGCCGAGCCCGAGCTGGATCCCTGGGAGACCTGAGCCCTCACGGCCTCGCCGAGGGTCTCGCCCAGAGCTTGTTCCAGGTCGGCTCGATGAGCGTGTCCAGCTCCGGCTGCGGCGTCTGGGAGTAGCGGGCCTCGACCCCGGCCCTCCAGCGGTCGCCGTCCTCGAGCGGCTCGGTCCGGTACAGCGGCGGCGCCACCCACCACACCAGGGCGCAGCCGTGGTCCTCGGGCTCGCCCAGGACGCGGGTCAGGCCCGCCCTCAGCTTCACCAGGCGCGAGGTCTTCAGGGTGCTGCCCGGCAGCGCGTCGATGGCGATGGCGCCCACCCCGGCCTCGCGCAGCTGGACCACTGCGTCCGGTCCGGGATCGGCCAGCGCGCGGCCCTTCTCGGCGACCAGGAGGCTCTGGATCAGCGACATCTCCCGCAGCCAGGCGTCCCACTCACCGGGCGCCTCGGCCCCGGGCGGCAGCAGCATCGGGTTCACCAGGGCCTTGCGGTGGTAGCGCTGGTGGAGTCCGACGAGGGGGGCCAGCGGACCCGGGCGGGCGAGGGGGAGCTCGAGCACGGCGCCGTCGCTGGCCTGCAGCGCTCGCCAGCCCTCGAGGTCCGAGAGGTCCTGCACGAAGAGCGGAGCGTTTCCGGACAGCAGCAGGGTCTCCAGCAGGATCAGAGGGGCGGCATACCAGGAGCGGGGGGCCAGGGCGGCCAGGGGCAGCAGGCCCAGCGGCAGCAGCAGCCCCCAGCGCTGGGGCCAGGTCAGCCGCGCCAGGAAGGGGTGCAGCTTGCCGAGCCAGAGGAAGGGCAGGCTGGGGCCGAGCGCGTCCTCGCCCCACTTCAGGTAGGGGCCCAGCACGAAGACGTAGCCGACGGCGGCGATGCCCAGCAGCGCCCACGCCCGCGGCTCGCGTCGTCGCCTCCAGAGGCTGAAGGCGGCGAGCCCGAGGACGACCAGGGACAGCGCGTTGCTGCGGTCGATGGGGCTCCGTCGGAGGGGGAAGAGCGGATCGCCGCCCTGCTGGGTGATGAACTTCAGGCCCTCCGGGACCGCGCTCAGGTCCCCGTCCATGCGCACGGGGGCCGGGGACTCACCTCCGGTCAGAGGCAGCGTGTCCCAGGACATCAGCTCGGGCATCAGCATGGGCAGCGCGACGACGAGCGCGACGACGACGGCCAGCGCCAGGCGCCGCCACGAGTGGGCGCGCAGCCCCCAGGCCGCCACCGGCACCGAGGCGAAGGCCAGGAACATCGCCCCGTACCAGTAGGTCAGGCCAGCCAGGCCCATGAACAGCCCGGCCATCGCCGCGTGACGCCAGCGCCCCTCGCGCGACAGCGTCATGAGCAGCGCGTCCAGGTACAGGGGTGCCCAGAAGCACATGATCTGCGGGGCGTGGTGCACGTTGGCTTCGCGCAGCAGCGCCTCGGAGCAGAGCCAGCCCATGCCCAGCACGACGCCGGCGCCGTGCCCACCCAGGCGGTGGCCCAGGCGGTGGGCGGCCAGGCCGTTGGCCGTGAGCATGAACAGCCACCAGAGGTTGTCCGACAGCGGAAACGGCAGCGCCGTCAGCAGCGCGCCGGTGGCGTGGTCCATCAGGTTCGGGACCAGGTGCATGACCGGGAAGCCGAAGGGGAAGTAGACCTGGGTCGAGACCGGGAAGTCGCCCGGGTGGCTGAGCAGCTCGGCGACGACGCCGCGCAGCATGACCGTGTCACCCTGGTCGATGTTCGGAAAGCCCAGCAGCGAGCTGTTCAGCGCCGTGACCAGCGGCCAGGTCAGCGCGCAGGCCAGCGCCAGGTAGCCCAGCGCGGCCAGCGCCCAAGCCGCCCCGGCGGGGAGAGGGCGGCTCACACGTCCAGCGCTTCGACCTCGGCCGCGCCGTCCATGATGAAGCGGAAGCGGGCCGAGGGGTCCTTGCCCATCAGCTCGGACATCACGTTGTTCGTCTTCACGCGGGCCAGTTCGGGGATCTCGACCTTGAGCAGGCGGCGCCGCCGCGGGTCCAGGGTGGTCGAGTAGAGCGTCTTGGGCATCATCTCGCCGAGCCCCTTGAAGCGGCTGATCTCAGGCTTCCAGCGGGCCGGGAGCTTGCTGAGGATGCGCTCCTTCTCGTCGTCGTCCGCGGCCCACCAGGTCTCCTTGCCCGCGTCGATGCGGTACAGCGGTGGCTGGGCCAGGAAGACGTGGCCCGCCTCGATCAGCTGCGGCAGGTGCCGGTAGAAGAAGATCAGCAGCAGGGTCGCGATGTGGTGGCCGTCGACGTCGGCGTCCATGAG
>CALGIB010000066.1 GCA_937915955.1 uncultured Pseudomonadota bacterium | reverse complement strand
TCGTTGACGACCGTGATGCTGGAGACCACCACCGGCGCTCGACCCATGCTGTAGATGGGCACGTGCACGGTGATGCGCTCGCCCACAGTGACGCCACCGGCGTCCGCCAGGGGCGGGATATAGAGCTCCCGGCTGGCCTGGGTGATCTCGTAGTCCTGCGCGCATGAGAGCAGGGACAGCGTCAAGATGAGGGCGGGTGTCATAGCGGCTGGAGTTTAGCCGTCTTCAGCGCCTGCCGTGGATCTCCTTGCTGACGCTGTCCAGGATGCTCTCCGTCTTCTTGTAGAGGAAGCGCGCCTGCTGGGGATTGTCCCCGATGCAGAGCACGCCGAGCTTGCCGAACTCGCTCAGGGCCCCCATCAGGTGGAAGACCACGCCGCGCTCGCTGGCGCCGTGGAAGTGCAGGCCGTTGTAGACGGCGATGTCGATCAGATCGTCCGGCGTCAGCCCCTGGTACAGGGCCGAGTGGAGCGTGTCGCTGGCGTAGTAGTACTTGGTGTGGCCCTGCTGGGTGGTGAACAGCGCCGTGTCGTGGTCGTAGATGCCGTCCGTCAGGAACTTCAGGGTCAGGAAGGGGTGGGTGGTGCCGCCCTTGCGCAGGTTCACCTCGATGGCGAAGTGCTTCCAGCTGCCGTCGGGCTGGCCGACGCTGACGAAGTCCGTGGCGAAGCGGCCGACCACGCCCTTGGCCGCCAGGACCTGGGCCACGCGGTAGCCGGACTCCTGGATCTCCTTGCGGTAGTCGTCCCGGGCCGGGAAGGTGCAGCCCAGGAAGACCTGGCCGCTGGGACCGCCCAGGACCTGGTCGTGGGTGGAGATGGTCATGGCCTCTCCGATGGCGTTGACCCGGGCCTGGCAGCTCGGGCTCTCCTTGACCTCGCCCTCGACGAAGCACTCCACGATGCCGCCCATGATCCGGTACTTGGCCTCGAACGAGGGCCAGGTCTCCATGGGCGCCTCGAAGCGCAGGTTGGGCAGGTTCTCGCGGATCCAGGTCCTGCGGTCGCCCGTCTCGGGGCAGCCCGTGAAGTAGAAGAGCGCGTTGCCCTCGCCCGAGAAGCCCTCGTTGAGCTTCACGACGGCTCGCCGCATCTCGGGGTAGCGACCCTTGAGCGTGTCCAGCGCGTCCACGATCTCGGCGGCGGTGTTCAGGCGCTCGAAGCCGTCCGGGTGCAGGATGCCGGCCTCGGCGAAGGTCTCCCGGCAGCCGCTCTTGCTGCCGAGGTCCATCAGGGCGGGATCACAGGCGTACAGCGGCAGCTTGAGGCGCACCGACAGCGTGCGCTCGAGCGGCGTCGAGTTGAAGACCGAGAGGTGGGCCTGCAGACGGTCGGGGATGGCCTCGAGGATGCGCCGCTGAAGCAGCGGCCGGTCCAGGATCTTCTGCGACAGCGGCGTGGGCGAGGCGTCCAGGCAGGAGATCAGGGTCAGCCGGCGGCGGGCGTGGCTGGTGGGGACGCCGGCGAGCAGGTGCAGGTAGTAGTCGACGACGCTGGGGTTCAGCGGCTGGCTGGTCACGAAGACGAGCTGGGTCTGAGGCCGCCGGAGCAGCATCAGCATGTAGAGCATGCGCTCTTCGTAGTGGTGTACCCCCGAGATCTTGGCGAGCTCGGCCTGATCCATGGACAGGCTTGGCACGACGACCACCGTGTTCGGGGTCCGAGGATCGCGCACGACCTGGTGGAAGAGGCCAGGAAGACGGGCCTTCTGGACCTCGAACGCGATCAGTTCTTCGGGCGAGCCTGGGGCTGGATGTGCCATGCCCGCATGCTACCCCCCGCGGGGTGGCGGAACGTAGAACCGGCCCTGGCCATAGTCCAGGGCGAAGGCGTCGAGCTGGCCGAGCAGGTCCATGCCCAGGCGCAGCTGCACGCCCTCGTCGGCGTGACCCACCTGCAGGCTCGGTCGGTCGATGCGGTTGGCGCCGATGTTCAGCGCGCCGAAGTCGGCCTCGACCAGGTCCATCGTTCCCCCCGCCGCGCCGAGCTGGCCGCTGCCGGAGCGGATCGGGCCGCGCATGCCCACGAGCTCGGCGGCCTGGCGGGAGAGCGAGCTGGACTGGGCGCCGGTGTCCACCCAGGCGGTCAGCTCGACCCCGTCGAGGGTGACCGGGATGCGCGCGCCCTTGGAGTCGAGCACGGTGGGCAGGGCGTCGAGATCAGCGAGCAGCGAGGCGGCGGCGTCGGGGCTGGCGAGCAGGAGCCGTTCGGGCTCGATGCGCAGGACCTGGTGACCCAGGAAGGGGCGGCCCAGGATGCCGCTGGCCGAGGGCGCCAGCAGCTCGAACAGAGGCTCGGCGTCGAGGACCAGGAAGGGCTGGTTGGGCCAGCTTCGGCCGCCGACGCTCAGCTCCTCGAGCGCGACGGACACCGCCTGGGCGGTGGTGTTCACCCCCCGGATCGTCTGGATGGGGCCGGGCGCGTGGCTGGGCAGGCCCGCCTGCCGCATCCGCCCCTGGCGCAGCACGTTGCGCTCGGCCCCGGTGTCGACGACGAAGTCCAGGGTGGACTCGCCCAGCTGCACCGGGATGGTCGGGACCTGCCCGCTGCGTGGCACCACCACCCGGCCGGCGCTGGGCTGGGCGGTGGTCGTGCCGTCCGGGAAGACGGGCACCAGCGCCCAGCGCTCGACCCTGGCGTTGGGGGCCAGCACGGGCACGCGGTGGGTCTGCCAGACCATGGCCAGGCTGCCCAGCATCGCCGCGGCGGTGAGGGCCCAGGACAGGCGCGATGGGCGGCGCGGGCTCACAGCTCGAGCACGACCTCGTAGAGCGCGCCCCGCATGTCCGGCGTGATCTGGCTGTCGTTGTGGAAGGTGGTGAAGAGGACCTGGCCGCCCGAGAAGAAGCGCAGCAGCAGCGGCGCGGAGGTGTAGACACCGTCGAGGCTGTCCGGGTCTCCGGACATGAGCACCTGCGTGCCCGGTCCGGGCGCGACCACGACGCTCCAGAGGTCGATGTCGTAGGTCAGCTGGGCCTGGGCACCCAGCAGCGCCCCGAGGTTGGCGTCGTGCACGCTGGCCACCAGCGCCTGCTCGAAGCCCACCCGGACCTGGTGGGGCTGACGGTCGTCGTTGGCGAAGTCGATGGCGTCGGGCCAGGCGGCCTCGACCAGCTCAAAGCTGTGGTCGCTGACGTAGAGGCTGCCGCCCTGGGCGACGTAGGCCCGGAGCACGGGGGCCAGCTCGTCCTTGGCCTCGGTCAGGCTGTCCGGCAGGCCGCAGTTGATGAAGACGATGTCGTAGGCCGACATCGCCTCGACGTCCGAGAGCAGGGCCAGGCGGTCCGCCCCGGTGAAGATCTGGGGCTCGAGGTCCAGCTCGGCCAGCAGGACCTCGATGGAGTCGTAGCTGCCCTGGATCACCGCCAGCTCGACCGAGTCCGCTTGCAGGCACTCGGGCTCGGGCAGCTCGCTCACGCCGCCCTCTGGCACCTTGGCCACGAACTGGGTGTGGAAGGAGCCCTTCTGAACGGTCACCGTCCAGGTGCCGGGGACCAGGTTGGCGAGCTCGAAGCGACCGTCGCCGTCGGTGACGTCCATCGGGCTGTCCTCGGTCAGGCCGTCGCCGTCGCGGTCCAGCCAGATCGTGACCTCGGCGCCGGCCACGAAGCCCTCGCCCGAGGGGTCGCAGATCGCGCCGGCCAGGCCGGGGCCCTCCACCAGGGCCTGGATCGCCACCGAGCTGGACGCCGGGCTGGCGTCGCTGCGCAGCCAGAGGCGTCCTTCGAAGTCCCCGGGCTCGTCCGAGCTCAGGCTCAAGGACAGCTCGAGGCGGTCGCCGGGCTGCAGCGTCTGGGGCAGCTCGGGCGCCTCCAGCTCGAACACCTGGCCCTCGAGCAGCAGGTCCTGGAGCTCCAGCGGCGCCGCGCCGACGTTGTGGACCCACAGGCTCTCCCGGGCCGGGACACCCGGAGCCACCACGCCGAAGTCCAGGGGGTCGGGGCTGACGGAGAGCCCGGGGACCAGGCCCACGCCCTCGAGGTCGACCAGGACCTGCTCGTCGGCGCCCTCCAGGGTCAACTCGCCGATGTGCTGCCAGGTCGTGGCCGTCAGCTGGACCGAGAGGACCTGGCGCTGGCCCGCTTCGAGCGTGAAGCCCGACATGTCGAGCAGCTGGAAGCCCACCGAGGCGGCGCTCAGGGAGGCCTGCACCTCGACGCTGGCCCCCCCGACGTTGTCGACCACCACGGGCTCGACGCTGCTGGCGCCGGGCTCGAGCTCGCCGAAGTCGAGCCAGCCCGGGCTGACCTGGAGCGCCGCGAGCCCGGGTGCGTCCTCGGGCCCCTGGAAGAGGCCCGACTCGATGCAGCCCAGCAGCAGGAGCGCGGCGGTCATGGTGCCAGGGTAGCGCCTGCGAGCGCGCCCGTATCGGGCAACTGCGTCGCTACTTTGCGCCGGTCCCGGCGATGACGGCCATGGGCGTCTTGATCAAGAGCTTGAGGTCCAGGAACAGGGACCAGTTGTCGATGTACTGCAGGTCCAGCTTCATCCAGGTCTTGAAGTCGATGTTGTTCCGGCCCGAGACCTGCCAGATGCAGGTGATGCCCGGCTTCATGGAGAGTCGGCGCATCTGCCAGCGCTCGTACTGCTCCACCTCGGCGGGGATGGGGGGGCGAGGGCCGACCAGGCTCATCTCGCCCATCAGCACGTTCCAGAACTGCGGGAACTCGTCGATCGAGGTCTTCCGGATGAAGCGGCCGACGCGCGTGATGCGCGGGTCGTGCGTGATCTTGAAGACGGGCCCGTCCATCTCGTTGTCGACCTCGAGCGCGGCCTTGAGCTTCTCGGCGTCGGCCACCATCGAGCGGAACTTCCACATCGTGAAGTCGCGGCCGTAGAGCCCGCTGCGGCGCTGGCCGAAGAAGACGCCACCCTTGGGGTCCTCGAGCTTGATGAGCGCGGCGGTCACCAGGAAGACCGGCGCCAGGGCGGTCAGCGCGGCGGTGGACAGCACGATGTCCATGAAGCGCTTGACCACCAGCGCCTCGGTGTTCTGGGGCGTGGTGCTGAAGCTCAGCACCGAGTTGCCCTCGAGCTCGTCCAGGTGCGCCTCGGCGACGCGCAGGCCCAGGAAGTTGGCGTCCATCGAGAACTGGACACCGATCTCCTCGCAGGTGTCGGCCACCTTGCGCAGCGTGCCCACGTCCCACATCTGCCCCGTCAGGTAGACCTGATCGACGGGGCTCTGCTCGAGCGTGCGAGGCAGGTCCTTGAGCCGACCGACGACCTTGTAGGTCAGCCCCGTGATCTCCTCGTCCTCGTCCTCACCGTCGGGGTGGATCACCCCGAGCACGCGGAGGCCCCACTCGGGGTGGGCCTCGACCGAGTTGATGTAGGGCATCGCCGCGCCGGCGGACCCGACGATGAGGATGTTGTGCACGTCCTCGCCGCGGCGGTGACGAGCGCGCAGCCAGCCGATCAGCGCGCGGCGGCTGAGGGCGACCACGCCGACGCTGGCGAACGCGAAGCCGGCGAGCAGGGTGCGGGAGAGCACCCCCGAGAGCTTCAGCATGAACAGGGCGGCCAGGGCCAGGACGGTGCCCGCCGCGACGCCCCGGAGCACGCGGAAGAGCAGAAGATCGCTGCGGATTCGCCGCAGGTCCTCGTAGGTGCGCGCCCAGGACAGGCCCAACAGCAAGGCCGGAAGGATGATGACCAGCATCTCCAGGTGCGCGTCGACGGGCAGGTCCTGCAGGGTGCGCTCGGCGCCCTCGAACAGGTCGTAGGGCCACAGGCGCATCGCGACCGCGCGGACCTTCATCGTCACCAGGTAGGTCAGCGCGATCAGCACGGCGTCGACGAGGCGGGCGGTCATCGCCAGCGCTGCGTTCTGCGTCTTGTGCATGGGCGCTACCCCCGGAAAGAGGGTCACGATATCCGGGGCCGAGGGCCACGGCATGCCGGTGCCCCTTCATTGATACCGAGGAGAACCCGATGACATCGGTGGTTCGGCTGGGACCTGTAGAGCTCGGCCAGGGTCGGCCGCTGGTGCTCCTGCTCGGGCCCTGCTTGCTCGAGGATCTGGACCACAGTCTGCTCCTGGCCGCGCGGATCGACGAAGTCTGCCGAGCCCAGGGCCAGCCATGGGTCTTCAAGGCCAGCTTCGACAAGGCCAACCGCAGCTCGCTGGACAGCCCTCGGGGGCCGGGCATGGAGGCGGGGCTGCGCTGGCTCGAGGCGGTCCGCGACGAGCTCGGCGTGCCCGTGACCACGGACGTGCATCGGCCCGAACAGGTGCCCGCGGTGGCTCAGGTCGTGGACCTGGTCCAGGTGCCCGCGTTCCTCTGCCGGCAGACGGACCTGCTGCTCGCCTGCGCGGCCTCGGGGCGACCGGTGAACGTCAAGAAGGGTCAGTTCCTGGCGCCCTGGGACATGGCCGGCGTGCTGGGCAAGCTGGCCGGCGCCACGGGCGTGATGCTGACCGAGCGCGGCACCAGCTTCGGATACAACCGGCTCGTCACCGACATGGCAGGGCTGGTGGGGCTGCGGGAGCTGGGGGTGCCCGTGTGCATGGACGCCACCCACGCGGTGCAGCAGCCGGGCGGGCTGGGGTCGCGCTCGGGCGGGGACCGTCGCCTGGCTCCGGCGCTGGCCCGAGCGGCGGTGGCGGTGGGCGTCGACGCGGTGTTCGCCGAGGTGCACGAGGACCCGGACCGGGCCCCCTCGGACGGGCCCAACATGCTGAGGCTGGACCAGCTCTCGCAGCTCGTGGGGCAGCTGCGGCGCATCGAGGCGGCGCTGGGGTAGGCTGCCGCGTTGAAGCGAGGACGACGCCGTGTTCCTGATGTTGCTGGCTTGCGCCGGAAATCCCGAGGGCGTCTGGCTCTTCTCCATCGAGGAGGAGGTCAGCGACGCCGACTGTGAGACCACCGTCAGCCACAACTTCGTGGCGGCCGGGCTCCCCTTCGAGGAGCAGGACGAGGAGGTCTGGGACCTCCAGGAGAGCGTGGCGCTGAGCAGCCACCTGCTCTACGGCCTGATCCACCAGAGCGCGGACGGCTGGACGCTGCTCCTGGACGGCGAGATCTACGAGGCCTCGGTGTCCGAGAGCGAGACGCTGAGCTTCGTCGGCGAGGACCGGACGGAGAGCTCGGAGTCCCAGGAGCACCCCAGCGGCTACGTCTACTCCGCCAGCGCCGAGCAGGAGCTGAGCCTGGGCGTGGGCTTGTTGGTGGACGGCAAGGTCGCCACCGGCTCCTGGTCCAGCGACGAGCAGGCCAGGCTCGAGGTCGCCGAGTCCGACGGCTTCAGCGCCGAGGAGGTCGGCTTCGCCGTCGGTCAGATCCCCAGCGACGACTACCTGGTCGAGGACGACGGCGCCGAGGGCCTGCAGCCCGCGCTGAACGAGCCGGACGTCGTGGACTGCGGCGACGACCCTTGCGAGCTGCAGGTCGACTCCAGCTGCTCGCTGAGCTTCTCGCTGAGCGCCGAGCGCACAGACCTGAGCCCCGAGGACTTCGAGGCCGTCGAGCCCTTCGAGCGTGATGCGGGATACTGACGCGCTCCCTGACCCCTCCTGACCCGAGGCCGCCCTGATGCTGTCCCTGCTCTGCCTGCTCCCCGCCGCTCAGGCCGCTGGCTACTACACACCGGGCGTGGGGACGCGGGCGCTCTCTCGCGGCGGCGCGTTCATCGCGGGCGCGGACGACACCACGGCCCAGTACTACAACCCGGCGGCGCTGACGCGCATCGACGGGGGTCAGTTCAAGCTCGACTTCGCTGGCGTCCACCAGGAGATCATGTTCGACCGGGCCGACCTGGGCGACGAGGTCTTCCCGGCCATCGAGAACGAGGCGCCGCCGTACCCCATCCCGACAATCGGCGTGGCCCACGGCTTCATGGACGGTCGCGGCTCGCTGGCCTTCGGCGTCTACCCGCCCTACGCCCCGCTCATCGAGTACCCCATCGACGGTCCGCAGCGGTACAACCTGGTGGACAGCACGGTCATCGAGATCGTGGCCGGCCCCACCGCGGCCTTCGAGGTCATCCCCGGTCTCAGCCTGGGCGCGGGCATCAACTACCGCTGGATGCTGGCCGGTCAGCAGCTCTTCCTGACGACCGCGCTGGACTCGGACGACCCGGTGGGGGACATCGGCTTCGAGATGGAGGCCAAGGACACCTTCACCATCGGCTGGAACGCCGGTGTGCTGTGGGAGGACCCCAAGAACCACCGCTATGCCGTCGGCGCGATGCTGCGGCCCCCGGTCAAGTACGAGGCCAAGGGCTCCCTGGCGGCGGACTTCAGCAACCACGCCTTCTACGAGAGCGGCATCATCCTGACCCCCAACCCTCGGGACGAGGACATCACGCTCAACATCAACATGCCGCTGCTCATCAAGGTCGGCGCGCTGGTGCGGCCGATCGAGGGGCTGGAGATCGAGGGCGCCTTCGTCTACCAGAAGTGGGACGTGATCGAGAACATCACGCTCACCGACGTGGACATGGCCATCGAGCTCAACCCGGACACCGGGCTCGGCGACAGCGTCTCGATCACCGACGACGTGGTGCTGCCGGCGAACTTCAACAACGCGTGGTCCGCTCACCTGGGCGTCGAGTACGACGTGCACCGCCGGGCGACGGTCCGCGCGGGTGGCTTGTACGAGACCTCCGCCATCCCGGCCGAGACCCAGGGCGTGGACCTGGTGGACGGCAAGAAGGCCGGCTACGGGCTCGGCGGCACGCTCTGGCTGGGCCACCGCTGGGCGGTGGACGCGGCCTGGGGGCAGACCTTCCTGTTCCCTCGGACCATCACCGACAGCGAGGTCACCCAGATCTACGTCAACGCGTTGTCCGGCGAGATCGGCGAGGGCCGGGTGGTGGGCAACGGCGAGGTCACCAGCCGGGTCAACATCGGCTCGGTCGCGGTCCAGGGTCTCTGGGGCAAGTCCCTGCGAGAGGACTAGGGAGCCCGAGTCGCCTAGGCTGCCTGTGGACCGCGCTATCCTGCGGGTGTGTCCCTGCCTGATCCGACCGACGTGAGGCTCGACCCTCACGGTCCTTCGCTGCGCCCCACTGGGCCCGAGGACCCGGGTCCGCTCCCGGGCGAGGACCGCCAGCACCATCCGACCCGCGAGGAGCTCAAGCGGCTGTGGGATCACCGCGACCTGCTGCTGCAGTTCGCCTTCAACGACCTGAAGCATCGCTACATCGGCAGCTCGATCGGCATCTTCTGGATGGTCATCAACCCCATCGTCGAGCTGGTCACCTACACCTTCGTCTTCCACGTCCTGATGA
>CALGIB010000065.1 GCA_937915955.1 uncultured Pseudomonadota bacterium | reverse complement strand
GAGATCCTGGTGCTCCGGGAGATCGAGGGCTTCTCGGGCGCCGAGGTCTCGTCCATGCTGGAGCTCAGCGTGCCCGCGATGAAGAGCCGGCTGCACCGAGCGCGGCTCCGACTCGCGGCCGCCGCGCGCGAGGAGGCCTGCGATGCCGACTGATCACGAGCACGGCGGGATTCGCTGCTCCCAGGTGCTCGAGGTGCTCAGCGAGTTCCTCGACGGGGACGTCTCCGACGAGCTCCGCGCTCGGATCGAGTCGCACCTGGCTGACTGCGACTGGTGCGAGCGCTTCGGGGATCGCTTCGCCCAGATGGTGATGGGCCTGCGCGAGGACGTGGGCCCCGCCGCGCCCCTGTCCGAGGATCTGGTCGCCAGGCTGCTCAAGGCGGTGGAGCAGCCGTGAGCCTGGTCGCCGCACAACGCGGCTAACGAGGGACGCGGGGGGGCAGCCCCACGACCTGCTGGGCGAACATCGCCATGGCCAGCCACTCGGCCCGGGCCAGGCGCTGGCCGACGAAGCCGCTGAGGTAGACCAGCGCGGCCAGTCCGGTCCCGAGCGCGGTCAGCCAGAAGGCCCAAGGGCTCTGCCCGATGGTCCACTGGGACACCGCCAGCATGCAGCTCGCGAAGGCCACGAAGGCGCAGGTCGCGTACATCGCGACGTAGGCTCCCCAGAGGTGCGGGTGGGGCCCGACGCGGCAGTACATCACCGTGCCGCCGGTCTCCTGGACCGCCTCGATGTTCATGGCCGGCGACCAGAGGCGTCGCTCGCCCTCGTGGACGAGCAGGTCGACGTGGCGGCTGGCGGTGACCCCGACGAAGGGGTGGTCTTCGCGCTGCAGAGCCGCCTCGAAGCGCTGGACCACCTCGCGCGGGCTCAGCTCGACGACCAGCCGGAAGACCGGTCGCATGCGGGGTGTGTGGTTCACCGTCGGGGCCCAGGTAGCAGGATGGCGCAACACTATTCGTCCCGCGTGCGCTAAGTCATCAGGACCTCCTTTCGCACGGGCCTCGCTCCCGCGGGCCGGGCCGTGCCCGACTGACCCCAGGCCGCTGGATTGGACATGCTCGAGACCTTCACGCCGCTCTCCGCGCTCGCGGGCGGGGCCCTGATCGGGCTCGCTGCGTCCGGGATGCTCCTGTTCCATGGGCGCGTCGCCGGGATCAGCGGAATCCTGGGTGGCGCGCTCACGCTGCCTCGCGGCGACACCGCCTGGCGCCTGGCCTTCCTCTTCGGGCTCATCGGCTCCGGCCTCGCGCTGGGGCTGATCTGGCCGGCCGCGTTCACGAACACGCTCGACACGCCCGCTCCGATCGTGGTCGCGGCGGGGCTGCTGGTCGGCTTCGGCACGCGCATGGGCAACGGCTGCACCAGCGGTCACGGAATCTGCGGGCTGACCCGCCTGTCGGTGCGCTCGCTCGTCGCCGTGCTCACGTTCATGGCCACCGGCTTCGCCACCGCGACGGCCATCTACTTCCTCCGCGGTGGCGCATGACGCGGCTGCTCTCCGCCTTCGCGATGGGCTGCCTGTTCGCCGTCGGGCTGGCCGTCGCCGGCATGACCTCCCCGGACAAGGTCGTGCACTTCCTGACCGCCAGCTCGATCTGGGATCCCTCCCTGGCCCTGGTCATGGTGGGCGGCACCGGCACCCACTTCCTGCTCTTCCGCTTCATCGTGAGGCGGCCCTCCCCGCTGCTCGAGGAGAGCTTCCGCGTCCCGACCCGCAGCGACCTGACCCCCCGGCTGGTCGGCGGCGCGGCCCTCTTCGGCGTCGGCTGGGCGCTGGCCGGCTTCTGCCCCGGCCCCGCGCTGACCAGCGCCGGCACCCTGGCGAGCACGCCCCTGATGTTCGTGGGCGCCATGGTCGGGGGCATGGCCCTGTTCCACGTCGTCGAGCGCATGGTCCGCCCGCGCGAGGCCGAGCCGACGAGCTAGCTCTGGCCGGCCGCTTGTCGGCTAGGTGATGCGGTGGAAGCGCAGCTTTCGCCACAGCGTCGAGCGGCTCATCCCCAGCGCGTCCGCCGCCTCGCCCTTGCGCCCGCCGGCCTCGTTCAGGGCCTTGAGCAGTCGGCCCCGCTCCATGTCCAGCGCGGTGATCGGGCCCTCGGCCCCGGGCGAGGGCTCCTCGCCCTGGAGCTCCGGTGTCAGCTCGTCGAGCTGGATGATCGGCCCCTCACCCAGGGCGAAGGCCTGCTGGATGTTGTTCTCGAGCTCGCGGATGTTGCCCGGCCAGTCGTAGTTGCAGATCGCCTCGCGGGCGTCCGCGCTGAGGCCCTCGACGTGGCGCCAGCCCTTGGCGTTGAAGCGGTCGATGAAGTGCCAGGTCAGGGCCTCTACGTCTCCGCTGCGCTCGACCAGGGGCGGCAGGAAGAGCACCACCACGCGCACCCGGTACATCAGGTCCTCGCGGAACAGGCCCTGCTCGACCTGGTGGCGCAGGGCCTTGTTCGTCGCCGAGACGACTCGCACGTCGACGTGCTGGGACCGGCTGCCGCCCACGGGGATGAAGCTGCGCTCCTGCAGGACACGGAGCAGGCGGGCTTGCAGGCCCAGCGGCAGCTCGGCGATCTCGTCCAGGAAGACCGTGCCGCCGTCGGCCAGCGCGAAGAGGCCCTTGCGATCGCGGACGGCCCCCGTGAAGGCCCCGCGCACGTGCCCGAACAGCTCGCTGGCCAGCAGCTCCTCGGTCAGCGTCGCGCAGTTCAGCGCGCGGAAGGGGCCCTTGTCCCGGGGCGAGAGCTGGTGCAGCGCGTTGGCCACCAGCTCCTTGCCGGCGCCCGAGGGGCCCCGGATGAGCACGGTCGCTTCGGTCTGCGCGACGCGCTGGATGCGCTCGAAGAGCTTGAGCATCTGGGGCGCGACGGTCAGGATGCCGTGCAGCTCGTGGAATCGAATGTTGGGACGTGAAACGCTCTTCTGCGACATCATGAAACAACGCTAGCCTGTTTGGCCCGCCCGAGCCTGGCACGGTCATTGCTCCATTGGGAGGCGAGGAGTCACCCCGATGAAGAAGCTCGCTGCCTGGATTCCGCTGATCGGCACGCTCGCCGCCTACGAGCGGCGCGATCTGCGCGGCGATCTCCAGGCCGGCCTGACCACCGCGGTGATGTTGGTGCCTCAGGCCATGGCGTACGCCATGCTCGCGGGCCTCGATCCGATCATCGGCCTCTACGCGTCCGTCGTCCCGGTGGTGCTCTACGCGCTCTTCGGCAGCAGCAAGCAGCTGGCGGTGGGCCCGGTCGCCATGGTCTCGTTGCTGGTCGCGACCGGCGTAGGCGGCCTCGCCGAGCCCGGCAGCCCCGAGTACCTGGCGCTGGCCATCCTGCTCGCGGGCATGGTGGGCCTCGTCCAGCTGCTGATGGGCCTGCTCCGAATGGGCGCCCTGGTGCGCCTGCTGAGCCACCCCGTGGTCTCGGGCTTCACCTCGGCCGCCGCGCTGATCATCGGCTTCAGCCAGCTCAAGCACCTGCTCGGCGTTCCCATCCCGCGCAGTCACCACGTGCACAGCATCCTGCTCCAGGCCGCGACGACGCTCGAGGACTGGCACCTGCCGACCCTGGCCCTCGGCGGCGCGGGGGTCGCCCTGCTGGTGGCGCTCCAGCGGTTCGCGCCGAGGTTCCCCCGGGCGCTCGCCGTGGTCGCGCTCGGTGTACTCGCGGTCCTGGTCCTCGGGCTGGACGAGCAGGGAGTGGAGGTCGTCGGATCGGTGCCCGCGGGCCTGCCCATGCCGTCCTTGCCGAGGCTGGACGTGGCCGCGCGCTCGGCGCTCTGGCCCACCGCGCTCACCATCGCTCTGGTGAGCACCATGGAGTCCGTCAGCGTCGCCAAGGCCATCGCGCGGAAGAACCGGACCACCATCGATGCGAACCAGGAGCTCGTCGGCCTGGGCGTCGCGAACCTCGGCGCGGCCCTGTTCGGGGGCTACCCGGTCACCGGCGGCTTCTCACGCACGGCGGTGAACGACCAGGCGGGGGCTCGCACGCCGGTGGCCTCGCTGTTCACAGCGGCGGCGGTCGCGCTGACCCTGCTCTTCCTCACCCCGCTGTTCCACGACCTGCCCAAGGCGATCCTGGCCGCCATCATCATGACGGCGGTGTTCGGGCTAGTGGACGTGGCCGAGGTCAAGCACCTCTGGCGGGTCAGCAGGCCCGACCTGGCCCTGCTGCTGCTGACCTTCTTCGGCACCCTGGGGCTGGGCATCGAGCCGGGCATCGCCATCGGCGTGGTCGCCAGCGTGGTCGCCTTCCTCTGGCGGCAGGCGCGCCCGCGCGTCTCGGTCCTGGGCCGCGAGGCTGGCGGGCAGCGCTGGCGGGATCGGGCCGAGGTCCTCGTCGAGGAGCAGGACGGCCTCCTGGCCCTGCGGGTCCACGGCCCGCTGTTCTTCGCGAACGCCGACGCCGTGAAGCAGGCCGTCGAGGCCGCGCTGGTCGGCCGCACGGGGATCCGGGCCGTGGTGCTCTCCTGCACGGCGCTCACCGAGGTCGACGCCAGCGCAGACAGCATGCTCCACGAGCTGCTGGCCAGCCTGGCGCGTCAGGGCGTGGCGCTGCACCTGGCTGGCGTCCGCCCTCCGCTTCAGCGCTCGCTGGAGCGCAGCCACCTCGTCGACAAGCTCGGCCCGGACCGCCT
>CALGIB010000064.1 GCA_937915955.1 uncultured Pseudomonadota bacterium | reverse complement strand
GGCCCCGAAGACCCGGACCTCGCCGCCACTCGAGTAGTAGGAGTAGGGCGCGTAGTAGTCGGGAGCGCCGACCGCCAGGTCCGTGCTGCCGTCGCCGTCGAAGTCGCCGACGTCCAGCGCCGCGCCGAAGGCGTCGAAGCCCGCGCCGCTGCTGTCGAAGACCAGGTCCGCGTCCGTGACGTCCGTGGAGGACAGCGAGGCCACATCGAAGAAGACGTAGACCTCCTCCTCCTGCGTCGAGCCGACGATGAGGTCGATGGCGCCGTCGTCGTCCAGATCGGCGAGCTTCAGGCCCCCTCGCCCTAGCACGTCACCGCGCTCGCCCGAGATGGCGATGTCCGCCACGTCCGAGGCGTCCCCCGAGCCGATCAGGTCGCTGCTGCCCATCATCAGGTAGAGCGTGCCGCCCTCGGTGTCGCCCTCGTCGTCCCCCTCGGCGCTGACCACGAGGTCGTCGTAGCCGTCACCGTCCACGTCCGCGTGGGCGAAGTTGTTGCCCAGGTAGTCCTGGCTGTCGTCGCCGCTCAGCACGACGTCCGCGTCCTCCAGGTCGTAGTCCCCGCTGAGCCCGTCGGTGCTGATGAGGTAGGCGTAGCTGTCGTAGCTGTAGCCACCGCCCCCGCCGCCGTAGCTCCAGGCGTAGGGGTCACCGTAGAGCAGCTCGGCGACGCCGTCACCGTCTACGTCCAGGTCCGAGGCCACCCGCGGGCCCAGGCCCTGGTAGGGCTGTACGTAGCCTGAGCCGCCGAAGCGGATGTCGGCGTCGTCGGCCTCGTAGTCCCCGCTGAAGCTCGACCCGTCGAAGACGCCCACGGCCAGCTGGGCGCCGCTGCTGGCGTAGTAGTCCGAGCCGGCGACGACCAGGTCGACCACGCCGTCGCCGGTGTTGTCGCCGAAGGCCCGGGAGGTCACGCCCAGGTAGTTGTAGGTGCCGCCCTCGACCAGGGACTCCTCGTAGTCGCTGATGTTGCCGCTGGAGGAGTGGTCCGAGAGCGCCAGCGTCTGCACGGTGCCGCTGTAGTAGCTGCCGCCAGCGCCAGCCAACATGTTGCCCAGGGCCAGCTCGACGTCGCCGTCGTCGTCCACGTCCCCGACGCCGAGGCCGCGCCAGCCCATGCCGCTGTAGCCCGAGTAGCCGCTGTCCCCGGCCAGGGAGCCCGTGGCGTCGGAGCTCGAGATCACGTCCACGTCGCCGTCGCAGTCGTTGTCCACGCCGTCCCAGATCTCGGCCGCGTCCGGGCCGACGCTGGCGTCCGTGTCGTCGCAGTCGCCCTCGTCCTCGCTGACGCCGTCGCCGTCGTGATCGACGCTGGTGCACCAGCTGTTCTCGGACCTGGGCGTGCCCGCGTCGCCGCCGCTCATCTCCTCGGTGCCGAGGCACCAGTAGTCCGCCTGGCTGGCCTCGGAGAAGGAGTAGCTCTCGCTGTCCAGCTGCAGCGCCTCGCCCGCGACCAGGGGCCAGCCGCTGTCGTACTGCAGCTCGAAGATGGTCGCGCCGTCCAGCTGGATGAAGACGCTGTCGCTGTCGTTGTCCAGCTTGAACTTGTCGCGGCTGTACTTCCAGTCGACCGTGACCCCGCCGTTGGCGGCGGTGTCCTTGTCCACGCCCAGCACGCGGTGCTTGCCCGCGTTGACCTTGAAGCTGTTGTTGATCGTGAAGGCGTCGCCGTCGTCCGCGGTGAAGCTCCAGCCGATCAGGTTCAGGTCGCTGTCGCTGGTGTTGTAGACCTCGAACCACTCGCCGGTGCTGTCGGTGACGGCCACCGGGTCGGCCATGATCTCGGTGACGATGATGTCGCCGACCGAGACGAAGTCCTCGTCCACGAAGCCGTCGCAGTCCTCGTCCCTCAGGTCCTGGGTCTCGGTCCCGCCTGGGCTGACGTCGGCGGCCTCGTCGTCGCAGTCCTCTCCGCCGTAGGTGTCCAGGTCGTAGCCGTCGCCGTCCGCGTCGTAGTCGCTGTCCCCGGCACAGTCGCTGTCGACGCCGTCGTACCAGGTGTCCTCGGCGCCCGGGTGGACCGTGGCGTCCCCGTCGTCGCAGTCCCCACCCTCGACCGTGTAGCCGTCGCCGTCTGCGTCCGCCTCGACGTCGGTGTCGGCGTCGGTGTCCGTGTCGGCGTCCGCGTCCGCGTCCGAATCGGTGTCGGCGTCCGAGTCCGCGTCGGTGTCCGCCTCCAGGCCAGAGTCCTCGACGGGGAGCTCACCCTTGGTGCAAGCGAAGCTGAGCAGCAGAAGCAGAGACAGGTTCAAGAGTCACCTTCCTGGATGGCTTGAACTTGCTCGACAACGCGGCCCTTGTCCACTCGCGGAGGCCATCAGCCGCCGAGCGGCGCCGACACTGTGCGCTCGAGCAGCCTGGGCACGGGCGCGAAGCCCGACAGGCCCGGGTAGTCCAGCGCGATGGTGGCCTGCAGCCGCGGCCCGTCGGTGTAGGCGAGCACCGAGCGGCTCAGGTGACCCAGGCCCTCTCGATCCAGCTGGGTGGCCAGCTCGGCTTCGAAGGTCTCCGCCGGGTCCGAGCTGGTCGAGGCCGAGGTCGTCGCCGCCTCGACGCACACGCTCAAGCGCTGCTCCTGCACGCCGTACCAGCCGAACTCGGTGACCAGCCCGAGCAGGACAAGGAAGAGGGGCGCCATCACGGCGTTGTGGAGAGCGCTTCCGGCTTGGTGGCGGCGTGCGGCCAAGGACGACTCCGGGTTTGGAAGAGACCTACGCTCCACCGGGGGCCCTGGTGACCTCCGTAGTCCAAAAACTCCAGGTCAAACTCTCTCCCTGGTGTGTCACCCCCACCCGTCCCATGCGTAAGCTGGCCTGGTGACCTTCCTCTTCCTCCTCGCCTGCGAGACCGGCGCGCCTGTCGAGCTGATCGGCAGCGCTCAGGTGTGCTCGGGCGAGCCCGGCGGCGTCCAGGCGCTCGGCTCCGCGCTGGAGCCGATCGTGCTCGATCCGCTGGCCGAGGAGCCCCGCCTGCGTTTCCCGGATCTGGCCCTGCAACAGGTCGTCGACCTGAGCGGCCAGCCCAGCGAGCTGAGGCTGCCGCTGGCCGAGCAGCGCGTCGACTGGGGGGCTGGTGAGGCCTGGGTGGACCTCGAGGGGCTCGGCGTGGCGAGCGGCCTGTGGCTGCTCGAGGCCAGCGACGCCTACGGCCGGGTGACCCGGGCCGAGCCCGGCGTGCTGATCCTGACCGCGCCGACCCTGGAGGACATCCAGCCCGGCGAGAGCTGCCACGAGGCCGGCCTGGTCGACTACGTGCTGAGCGGCTCCGGCTTCGTCGTGAGCCAGGGCGAGCTGCCGACCGTGCGCTTCGCCGGGCAGCCCGTAGACGTCTCCTCGGCGATGGACTGCACGGACTTCGACGGCGGCCAGCTCTGCGCCAGCCTGCTGGTGACCGTCGACGCCAGCCTGCTGCCGCTGGGGGACGTCGAGGTCGAGGTCCACAACCCCGAGTCCGCGTCCTGCGGCCCCAGCAACGTCGCGCGCGTCGAGGTCACGCCCAGCCCCGAGGTCTTCGCGCTCAGCCCGCCGACGGTCTGCGTCAGCGGGGGCGAGGTCGAGGTCCAGGGCCAGGACTTCCCCCTGGACGCGGTGGTCTTCGTCGACGGCGTCGAGGTGCCCAGCAGCCGACAGGACTCGGGCACGCTCTACGCCGAGGTGCCCGCCCTGGACGCCGGCGAGCACACCCTCGAGGTCGGCTCGCCCGACAGCGCCTGCGTCGCCGCGCTGCCCGGCGGCCTGCAGGTCACCGAGGCGCCGCTGGTCTTCTCGGTGGACCCGCCCTCGGTCTACGCCGCCCTGCCCATGACGATCACCGCCTGGATCGCGGACCTGTCCGGCGAGCTCACCGACGCCTGGATCGAGGACTCCACGGGGACTCGCGTCGAGGCGGACTGGAGCTGGGAGCCGGACGACCCCTCACGCCTGCGGATCGACCTGCCCGAGCTCGACGACGGGATCTATACGGTCCAGCTGGACCAGGACGGGGGCTGCGAGGGCCAGGCCGCGGGCGGCTTCACGGTCACCTCCAAGCAGTCGCTGTCGCTCTCATCGATCTCGCCGGCCCAGGCCTGGACCTTCGATCGGACCCCGGTGGAGATCCAGGGCGAGGACCTGCAGGACACCCCTCGCCTCTACCTCGTCGGACCGGGCTCGACGGGGGCGACGACCGCGCTGCTGGGGGTGTCCTTCCGGGACAGCCAGGAGCTGGCCGCCACCCTGCCCGATGGCCTGGACGTCGGCACCTACAGCCTGCTGGCCGTGAACCCCGACGGAGGCCTGGGCGTGCTCTGGAAGAGCGTCGAGGTGCTCTGGGATCCACCGCCCACCATCACGGGTGTCAGCCCCTCGGCGCTGGACAAGTCGTCCTCGACCGTGGTGACGATCTCCGGGCGGGACTTCCGTGACCCGGTGGTCGAGCTGATCTGCCGAGAGGGCTCGGTCGAGAGCACCGTCAGCACCACGCGGATCTCCAGCAGCTACGCCTCGGTCGAGATCCTGGTGCCGGCCACCAGCTTCAACGGCGGCGTCTGCCTGGTCCAGCTGACCAACAGCGACGACACGCAGGCCAGCTTCGCGGCGATCTCGATCCGCAACCCCTCCCAGAACCTGGGCGACTGGAGCGCGGGCCCCGAGCTCAACGTAGGTCGGCGAGCCCTGGCCGCGGCCGCGGGGCGCACCAGCAGCGTCAACCGCTGGCTCTACGCGATCGGCGGCGACGAGGGCAGCGACGCCAGCGCGCGCGCCGACATCGAGGTCGCCCGCATCGGCGTCTACGGCGACATCGAGGACTGGCAGGTGCTGAGCTCGGCCCTGCCCAAGGCCCGCACCCGCGCGGCCGCCGTGGCGCTGGGCGAGTACGTCTACCTGATCGGCGGACACAACGGCGCGCAGGCCACGACCTCGACCTACCGCGCCCGGATCCTGGATCCGCTGGACGCGCCGCTGCTCGAGGACGTCTCCGTGGCGCGAGGCAGCGACGGCCTGACCGAGGGGACCTGGACCTACCGGGTCGCGGCGACCTTCCCCGAGGACGACGAGGTCAACTCCGGCGGCGAGTCCCTGGCCAGCGCCCCCCTGACCCTGAGCCTGCCCGCCATCGAGGGCGCGCTGCGGCCCACGCTCAGCTGGACCACCGTCGCCCGGGCCAGCGGCTACCGCGTCTACCGGAGCAGCGCGGCGGGCGCCTCGAGCACCGAGTGGCTGGCCGACGTGACCGATCCCAGCTTCACGGACGAGGGCGAGGCCACCGACAGCAGCCGCGCGCCGCTGGAGGAGGGCTCGCTGGGCCAGTGGGCCCGCCTGGCCAACCTGGGCACCGAGCGGGACGGGCTCTGCCTGGCCCTGGCGCCCGACCCTCAGACCGACCCCGAGGTCTGGTGGCTGGTCGCCGCCGGCGGTCGCGACGCCAGCGGGCAGGCGCTGGACAGCGTCGAGGTCCTGGACGTCCGCGTCACCGGGCCCTCGAGCCAGGAGGTCGGCAGCTGGAGGACCCTGGACACCGAGCTCTCGGCGGCGCGCAGCGAGTGCTCGGCCTTCACGGTGGACAGCCGCTTCCACAGCGTCGTCGACCCCGGCGAGACCTGGCTCTACTTCGCCGGCGGGCGCACCGACTCGAACACCAGCGGCGCGGTCGATGCAGGACAGCTGGTCGCCGGCGGCACGCTCAGCGACTGGGGCACCGTCGACAGCCTCTCGCCCGCGCGGGCCGGCATGGTGACCGGCTCGGCCGCCGACTACCTGCACGTCTTCGGCGGTCAGAAGGGCGAGCCCAGCGGAGGCGGCGTCAGCGCCGAGATCACCGGGCCGCCCGACCTGCGCAACTGGAACAGCCAGGGCGTCTCGCTGGCCGAGGACCGCTACCTGGCTGGCTCGGCCCAGGAGTCCGCCATCCTCTTCGCCATCGGCGGCGAGACCTCGGACGAAGCCGCCAGCAGCACCACCGAGTGGACGAACTGGTGATCTGGGTGTGCGCCGGCCTGGCCCTCGCCCAGGACCTCCCCGAGGAGGACCTGCCGGACGAGTCCGTCGAGTTCACCCGCGAGAGGCCGCCGGAGCAGCAGGCGCGCACGGGGCCCACCGTCGGCGTGGGGCTCGGCGTGGGGCTGCCCAAGGGCAGGCTCCAGGCTGGACTCGCGCCCCGGCTGGAGCTCGGCTTTCGGCCACGCGCCCTCGACGGACGCCTGCACCTGGGTGCCTCCGGGGCCTGGCTGCGCGGCACGGGCAGGCTGCTCGTCTCCGAGACTCGACTCGAAGACCCCTGGGCCGAGGAGCTCCTGCAGCACACGGTGACCACGCAACTGGCGGTCTCCTTCCGTCTCCTGGGTGAGAGCGCGACGGCCTCGCCCGAGCTTCGGCTCGGCCCCCAGCTCGCCTACAGCCGCACGCTGGTCGGCGGCGAGCTCCTGGGCGCGGGCCTGCACCTGGGGGCGCTGGGCGAGCTCGGCCTGTCGGTGACCAAGGGGCCCGGGCAGCTCCGCATGGGCCTGGCGCTGGACGTGCTGGGCAGCGACCCCCTCACCGGCCTGGACCGTCAGTGGACGCTGACGCCGGCGCTGTCCTATCGGAGGGCCCTGTGATCCTGCTGCTGCTGGCCTGCACCGATCACTCGCTGACCGTCTTCGGAGGCGACCCGCTCAACGGCGAGCCGGACATCGCGACCCACCCGGCGTCGCTGGACTTCGGCCACCTGCGCTCGGACGAGCGCGCCACACGCTCGGTGCAGGTCCAGAACGTCGGCAGCGCCCTGCTGGCGCTGTACTCGGCCGAGATCCCCGACAGCGAGGCCTTCACGGTGCCCGCCACGGGCCTGGTCGAGCTCGAGCCCGGCGGCCTGCTCGAGCTCGAGCTGAGCTTCCAGCCCGACGCCCCGGGCGAGCTGCGTGGCACGCTGGTGCTGAGCTCGGACGACCCCGATACCCCCGAGCTCTCCCTGCCGCTGCTGGGCGGCGGGCGCACACCCATGCTGGAGATCAGCCCGGCGGAGTACGACTTCGGCGAGCTGGCCCTGGGCTGCAGCGGGGAGCTCGAGCTGACCCTGCAGAACGTCGGGGTCGAGGACCTGCTCGTCGACGAGATCGCCGCCAGCGGCGCGGGCTACAGCGTGGTCGATGCCCCCGAGCTTCCCCTGGAGCTGGGCCCGGGGGCGTACCAGACCGTCACGATGCGCTTCTCGCCAGGCAGCGCCGGCAGCGAGGCCGGCAGCCTGGACACCTGGAGCAACGACCCCCGGGAGCTGGTCTCGGTGACCCAGAGGGGAGCGGGACTGTCCGTCGGGG
>CALGIB010000063.1 GCA_937915955.1 uncultured Pseudomonadota bacterium | reverse complement strand
CCCGGACGCTGTCCGAGGAGTTGGTGATCGCCTCCGAGGCCGTCGCCGGCTCCCCGCTCGGGATCAGGCCCAGGGCTCGGATCTGGCTGACGATCTCGTTCACGCCGTTGGCGACGATCACCCTCCTCCCTCGGTGCTTGGCCTCCATCGCGAGGTCGGAGCCTCGGTGCGATGAGGAGGCCTTTCGGCAGACCAGGACGTCGATGCTCGCTGGGATGGCGTTCGGGCGACTGCCGAGGATCACGACCTCAAAGCCCAGCTTGCGGAGCGCCGCGGCGTGGGAGTTGGCGTGGGACGCCTTGCTGATGATGCCGATCTTCAGGGGGCGGCTCACAGGTCCAGCTCCTCGACGTGTACGTCGAGTCCATGGTGGTGGTGGTCCGAGGTGCAGGTCGGCCCGAGCTCACAGGCCGTGACCTCGACGGCCTGGACGGCCTCCGAGAAGCAGCCCTCGCAGATCTGGGGGACCTCGGAGCTGTCCGTGGGCGCCTCCGCGAGGATCTCGTAGTCGTCGCACTCGAGGCAGTGGGTGTAGAAGCCAGGCTGCATGGGGACCTCAGAAGTCGATGGGTGGGCGCACAGACAGGAAGGGCTCGAGGACCAGCAGGGGAGCCAGCAGGGCCGTGGCCAGCAGGAGGCCGGCGATGCGGCGGTCGAAGAGGCCGAACATCAGGTGAAGAGGCGCAGGGGGCGGCGGGGCCTGCGCCGGAGGAGGGGCTGACCAGGGACCGCGCAGAGGCCGCAGACGTGCGAGGCCGTGCCCTGGTGGCCGGTGGCGTTGTAGCCCCCCTTGGCCCAGGAGTACGAGGAGCGGTGCTCCCAAAGGTGGGAGCTGCTGGACGACTTCGCCATGTGGCCTCCGGTGCATGATCCCCTGTAAGACGCGGTGGATCATGGGTCAAGAAAGTTGTACGCTACCAGCGCCAAGAGCTGGCCTGTTACAGGTGTAACGAGTCACTCCTTGAGGGGTCGCCAGATCCTGGCGCGGCCTCGACGCTCGAAGGTGAGCTCGGCCACGCCCTCCAGCAGTCGATGCAGCGACCTGCGTCCGAGGCCCGTCGCGGCGCTCAGCTCCGCGGAGGTCGCGCCGTCGCCCAGCGCGTCCTGGAGCGCCTGACGGGCCTCCGGGCAGGCGTCGACCTGCGCGCTCGGGGCCTCGCTGCCAGGGAGTCGGTAGATGGGCGACAGCCGCCCTCGACGCTGGGCTTGACGCGCGAAGGCTGACCCGTCCTGGACGACGAGCCCCTCGGCGAGGAGCTGCTGGAGGGCTCGCTCCGTGGTGCGTGCGGAGTGGCCCGCGTCGGCGCAGGCCTCCGTGAGGAGCGCGCCGGTCTGCCCGTCGAGCTTCCTCAGCGCCTGCAGGACCGCGTCCCTTGCGCCGCAGGGCCGGGCTCTTCCTGACTTGACCCCTGACTCTGGCTTGACCCCTGACTCGGACCCGGGGGCCGCGAAGAGCTCGCTGCGGTCGAGGGTGACCTCGATGGCCCCTGAGAGGAGGCGCTGGACGGCGAGGCCAGGTCGAGCCGCCGAGGAGGCCGAGGGCTCGAGTCGGACAGAGGCCGACTCGTGCCCGGGGCACGCGGCGGTGATCCAGAAGCCCGTCTTCCACTTCGGGGTGCTGAGGGTGACCGTGAGGTCCCCATCTGAGAGGGATCCGAAGCCCTGCCGGCAGTCCCATCGCGAGAAGCGGAGCCTGGACATCAGGTCCCTCCCAGGTGGGCGACGGCCGCGAGCTCAGGGCTCAGGGCCTCCAGGCTGGTCTCGCTGAGCTCCCAGCGGCCTCGGCCACCGAACCAGCTGGCCGGCACGAGCCACTCGAAGCGGGCGTTGAAGCGAGCGAGGGAGAGGCTGAGGGGGTCGCTGAGCAGCATGGGGATCTCCAGATGGGCGGCGTCGTCGTTGTCAGGCCCTGGCCGCCCTGGCCAGCGCGGCCCTGATGGTGACGGCGTCAAACTTGTAGGTCCTGCCGTTCGAGGCGTTGGCCAGGACGGGGTACTTGTGACTCTTGGGGGCGACCCCACAGATGGTGTAGGTCCCGCTGGCGGTCTTGAAGGCTCGGCCGAAGTCTTCCTTGGCGAGCCCGAGGCCCGGCGCGTAGCGGATCCAGTCGGCCGGGATGCCGGACGCCGTCTGGACCACGAGGGTGCCCTTGAAGGTGAAGGTGCCCGCGGCGGGGTCGAAGCTGCAGTGCTCGGGCTTGACCGTCAGCCCGTGATCCTCGGCGAAGGCCTTGAGCAGCTCGTCGAGCTCGGCGTGCAGGTCCTTGACGGTGGCGCGGGACATGGTGGTGATGCGGGACATGGTGGACTCCGGGTTGGTGTCCACGTCCTATGCGGCGCTCTTGAGAGAGGCAAGAAAATAGGCCATAAAAGTTGCTCAACGTCCTCGAGTGGACCCCTGGAAGGGCTCACTCGGGGGCTTCTTCGGCTCATGGCCTGTTCTCCTGGATCGTGATGGATGGCTCGGGCGGAGGGAAGGCTGGCGCGGTCCAGTCCGGCTCGGCCCGTCGCCAAGCCGCGCAGCGCCGCCTGTCGCTCGGAAAGACGGGCGTCATGGTCCACGGGTTGAGGTGGGCCTGGCAGTGGACGCAGGAGGCGCGGCCACGGATCTGCCGGGCGAGGTGCGTGACCTGGGAGGGATCCTGGTAGAGGGGGATGCCCAGCTCCTCGCAGGCCTGCAGCACGAACCAGGGGCCCGCCCTGTCCACGACGACGTCGTAGGGCTCCTCCTGACTGACCTTCACGGATCGGAAGGCGTGCCCCCGATCGTCTCCAGGCACCTCTGGGCCCCAGAAGAGACCCCTGTAGTGGAACCAGCGTGACGCCTCGACGCCGCCGACAAGGCCGTTCGAGAGGAAGGGGCCGAAGTGGGCGTCCCTGTAGGCCCAGAGGCTGACCGCCGAGAGGCCATCCAGGCTGGCCTGGATGGCCCCCTCCTGGCGCCCCCTCTTCTCCCGGAGCAGGCGCTGGTCTCGCGCGCCCTCGGCCGCGCGACAGGCTCCCCGGAGCTGATCCAGGAGAGCCAGCTGGACCAGGGAGAGCTGGTGGGTGCGCTGGCCCACGGAGATCTGCACGAGCTCGCCCTCAGCGGAGATGGAGACAGAGCTGAGCTCGTCGAGGAGCTGGAAGAGGAGGGGTTCAGACACGGGGGACTCCAGGGGAGGGGGGGTGGTGACGGACGGACAGCTTGAGCTCAACGAGCGCAGCTACGGCCTGCTCGACCGCCTCGAGCTGCGCGCCCCTGAGGTGCTCCTCGGAGAGCCCCTTGACTTCAGCTCGCTTCGGGCCCGCCGCAGCTCCTGCAGCGCCGCGGCGATCCGGTTCCTCATAGCCCGCAGGGGTGTGCCCTCGAGGGCATGGATCGAGCTGACCTCGTTCAGCAGCTCATCGAGGTCGAAGGGGACCTCGGTGAAGGCGTGCTCGAGAGGCTGGACCTTCGTGTCGGACATCAGGGGGACTCCTTGTCTGTGATCGGGGGCCCAAGGTCGGGGCTCGGTGAGGCCGATAGGTCGAGGAGGAAGGACCGGATCCGCGTGATCTCCTCACCTGCGATCTCGGCTGGGTTGTCGTCCCATGTGTCGAACCGTGGATCGAAGCGATGCCTGGCAACGAAGCTGGCGTCCGGACGGCCATCCGGACGGCGCCCCCTCCAGGACTGGAGGTCTCCCGTGAGCATGCTGTGCATGACCTCCTCAACGCTCCCCGAGATGCCGTGGTACTCAAGCGTCCTGGGCGTGAGCTTCCGATAGAGGCCACGCTGGGTGTACGCATGGCCCCGGATGATCGCGAACCCAAAGGCCTGCTCGGGCTCAGGAGGGGAGGCGCTCTTATAGGGGCGGCTCATGCCGTCGCCCCCTGGCGGTGTCGCGCCGCGCAGAGATCGCAGCAGTCCGGGCCGCCGGTCTCGAGGGTGAAGTCGCTGAAGTAGTCCATGAGGTAGCGTCTCCGACAAGAGGCCTCGTAGAGGAACTGGCGGGCGGCCAGGATGCGCTGGCGCTGGCGCTCAGCGATGGCGTGCAGATCGTCGTCGGCGAAGGCGGCCGGGCCGTCGTCGACG
>CALGIB010000062.1 GCA_937915955.1 uncultured Pseudomonadota bacterium | reverse complement strand
CGGAGTCCGGATGTCGCTGCAAGGAAAGGTCGTGCTCATCACCGGCGCCAGCCGAGGCGTAGGCGCAGCCGTCGCCGTGGCTTGCGCGAGGGCCGGCGCCAAGGTCGCCCTCGCCGCCAAGACCCTGCTCCCGCACGCTCGCCTGCCCGGGACCCTCGGGGACACCCAGCGCATGGTCGAGGAGGCCGGCAGCGAAGCCCTGATCGTGCCCTGCGACGTGCGCTCCGAGGAGCAGGTCCAGCACATGGTGGACGCCACAGTCGCTCACTTCGGCCGCCTCGACGCCCTGGTCAACAACGCCGGCGCCATCTTCTGGTCCCCGGTCGCGGACTGGCCGGTGAAGAAGTACGACCTGGTCAACCAGGTCAACGTGCGGGCGAGCTTCCTCGCCAGCCGCGCGGCCCTGCCCCACCTGCGCGTGAACGGGGGGCACATCCTGATGATGTCGCCGCCGATCCACCCCTCGGCCAGCCCTGGCAAGGCCCCCTACCTGATCTCCAAGATCGGCATGACCATGCTGGCCATGGCCATCGACGCCGAGGAGCCCAAGGTCGCCGCCCACGCGCTCTGGCCGGTGACGGGCATCCAGACCGCGGCTACCGTGAACCACGGCTTCGCCAGGCCCTCGGACATGCGCCAGCCCGAGATCCTCGCGGACGCCACCGTAGCCCTGATCAGCCAGGATCCGGCGGAGTGCGGCTTCAAGGCCTGGCTCGACGAGGAGGTCCTGGCCGACCGAGGCATCACGGACCTGGACGCCTACAACGTGGTGCCCGGCTCGACGCCCTCGCCCATGAGCATCCAGCTGGTGGACCCGAGCTGGAAGCGCTGAACGGGCCGCTTCACAGACCTTCACAAAGCCACGCCTTCCTTCGGGCCAGGCACTCCGGCAGCCAACAGGGCCTGCGTACATACAGAGTGCCAAGCAACAAGGAGAATGCGATGCGCGGCTTCAAGACCCTCAAGATCCTCGGCCTCTCGGCCCTCATCGGTGGACTCGCCTTCGGCGGCGTCGCCCTGGCTCGCGGCCCTGGCGGCATGCACGGCGGACCAGGCGGCCACATGGCCAAGGTCATCGAGGAGCTGGAGCTGGACCCCGAGCAGCAGGCCCTGGCCAAGGAGCTCAAGGCCGGCATGGAGGACGAGCGCGAGGCCATGCAGGCCCAGCACCAGGAGGCCTTCGAGGTCCTCGTCACCGAGCTCGCCAAGGAGCGCCCCGACAGCGAGGCGCTGCACACCCTCATCGACGAGGGCAGCGCCCTGATGGCCGAGCGCATGCACGCCGGGCTGGACAGCGTGCTGGAGCTGCAGGCCACCTTCACGGCCGAGCAGCGGGCGAGCCTGGTGGAGGAGCTGGAGGCCGGCAAGGAGCTCCGCGACGAGCGCCGAGAGCAGCTGCAGGAGCACCGCGGCGAGCGCGGCGAGCGCGGACCTCGTTAGGCCCGTCCGATGCGAAGTGTCCTGGTCATCGACGACGACGAGCGCATTCGCTCCCTGCTGGCCGAGTACCTGGCCGGCAGGGGGCTGCGCGTCGAGACCGCTGGTGACGGCGAGAGCGGCCTGGAGATGCTGCGCGGGGGCGGCTTCGAGCTGCTCGTGCTCGACATCATGATGCCGGGCAAGGACGGCTTCGAGGTGCTGCGCGAGCTGCGTCAGACCAGCCGCATCCCCTGCATCATGCTGACCGCCCGGGGTGACGAGCTGGACCGCATCGTCGGCCTGGAGCTGGGCGCGGACGACTACCTCCCCAAGCCCTTCAACCCGCGGGAGCTGCTGGCCCGCATCCAGGCGGTGCTGCGGAGGACCGACGAGCGCCAGCCCTCCACCGGCCAGGCGCTGCGAGCCGGAGGCCTACTCGTCGACCCAGACCGAAGGCTGGTCGAGCTGGACGGCCAGCCGATCGAGCTGACGACGACCGAGTTCGAGATCCTGAGGACGCTGGTGGCCAACGCCGGCCGAGTCATCCCGCGCGAGCGCCTGATGGAGCTGGCCCGGGGCGAGGACTACGCCGCCTTCGAGCGCAGCGTGGACGTACACGTCTCGCACATCCGGCGGAAGCTGGGGGACGACGTGCGGCAGCCGACCTGGATCAAGACCGTGCGAGGGGTCGGCTACACCGTCCCCCGGCAGCCGCGCTGAGCCCGGCGTGACGCTCCGCCGCTACATCGCCGTGGCCATCGTCGTGGTCGTCGGGGCGACGGTGCTGCTGTCCTGGGTCCTGACCAGCCGAGCGGTGCTGCACCCGCTGGCTCTGGAGGTCCACCAGGAGCACCTCGAGACGGCGATCTATATCGCCGAGCAGGTGGACAAGGGGCAGGACCCCGAGCTGCTGGCCGCCGAGCTGGGCGTGGACGCCCGCTTCATCGAGCGCCCGCCGCCGGACTCGCCCCACGGACGCCGCTGGGGCCCGCACCAGACCGAGTACGAGGGTCGCTCGATCCACTACCCACCCGACCGCCCCAACGTCATCGGGGTCGAGACCGCTGGAGGCTGGATCGCCGTGCGGCGGGACCTGGACCTGGGCCGGCCCGCCCGGCGCCTCCTGCCCGCGCTGCTCCTGGTGGGCCTGGCGGTGGTCGCCATCGCGGCGGCGGTCGGCCGGGTGGCCGTGCGCCCCCTGGACACCGTCCGGGTCGACATGGATCGCATCGCCGCCGGCGATCTCGCCCACCGCCC
>CALGIB010000061.1 GCA_937915955.1 uncultured Pseudomonadota bacterium | reverse complement strand
TGGACGCCAGCGGCTTGCTGGTGGACGAGCTCGGCCTTGAGGACTGGGTCATGGACGACAACTCCGTGGTCCTGGAGAAGGAGAACGGCCGCATGGTGGAGAACGCGCTCATGTACAGCGCTGTGTCCACTGGGCTATCCAAGCGCTTGGCGTTGTTGCGCTTTGCAGCCAGCGACGGCCGCAGCTGAACCACCCCTCTCCTCCGCCGCCGGGCCTCTCGCCGGCACCTCTGAGCCGGGCCCGCACGCGCTGCGGGCCCTGTTCTTGGGACCAGGATGCCGCCGTCTCGGCTCGGCCAGGCTGAATCCCGGGTCCAGAGCAGAAAGTGCTCAACAATCCGCCAGGCTGTCCGAACAGGGGCCGAACTCGAAGCCCAGGACGTACAGACTCCTCGGCAGTCCGGAGGCCCCATGTCAGGTTTCGGAGACATCCTCGCGATGGGCGCTGCGGGCATGAGCGCTCAGCGCGTCCGTGTCCAGGTCGCGTCCAGCAACGTGGCGAACGCCCAGGTCACCCGCGGGCCCGACGGACAGCCCTACAAGCGGCTCGAGGCCATCTTCGAGTCCAAGAGCCTGGACCCCTTCGGCTCGGCGCTCGACCAGGCCATGAGCCGCGTCGAGGTCAAGGAGATCGAGGCGAACGCGGACTACCGCAGGGTGCACGACCCCGGGCATCCGGACGCTGACGAGCTCGGCTACGTCACGCTCCCCGACATCAACACGATGCAGGAGATGACGGACCTGATGACCGCTTCCCGCGGCTACGAGGCCAACGCCAACGTCGTCGATGTCGTCCGCGAGCTGGCGCAGCGCGCCATCGATCTGGGAGGCTGATCATGTCACTCCCCATCAGCGGAGCCGGAGGTGGCCTTCAGAGCCTCCTCAAGAGCGGCGCCGGCCCGGTCGGCGGCGGCAAGGGCGCCTCGGGCGCGGCGCCCATGGACGACTTCTCGGCGCGGCTGGACGAGGCGCTGGAGCAGGTCGACGGCCAGGTGCAGCGGGCCGATGCTTCGCTGCAGGCCCTCGCCACCGGGCAGGACACGAACCTGCACCAGACGATGATCGCGCTCCAGGAGGCGGACATCGCGGTTCGGACCATGACGTCTGTGCGTGACAAGGTCGTGGGGGCCTACGAGCAGATCATGAACATGGCGATTTAGAACCCTTGTAGTTACAGTTGGTTAACGAGAGTTGTTCCCGATATTGTTCCCCCAGTGCACTACTGGGTGAACTGGACCGGGATGACAGTTCCTCGTCCCTGCGGACCCAGCCTGGCGCGACGTCCTGCCTCCCGTTGCTCGCCCTCGGGTACGGTCCGGTAGTGGCGGTACATCACGAGGGCTGAGTGGCCGAAGTGTGCGGCGACGGCCGCCGGGTCGATTCCTGCCCGAAGGGCCTTGTTGATGCCCGCTCGCCTCAAGCCGTGCAGAGTCCATCTGGGGCAGCCGGCCGAGGAGCACGCCTTCGTCATCGCTCGACTTGTGGCGCTCTTGAGAGTGCCCAAAGTGACCTCGTCGATCACCCGTCCGGTGGGGTTGGGCTTCTCACCCCTACGCGTGCGCAGGGCTGCGATTGCCTGGGGCGAGGTGAGGACGACGTTTCGCCAAGGGTGCTTGTCCTTCTTGGTCCGCTTCCCCAGCACGCGGAGGTAGGGATCGGGTGCGTCCAGGTGCACGTTCTCCCATGTGAGTCCGATGATTGCAGCCTGCCGGCACCCTGTTGCCCAGACCATCAGCACCTGGAAGTGCATCCAGCCGCCGAGCTGCTGAAGCACCGCCTCGATTTCGGCTTCCTCAGGAACGTACTTGGGACGTTTCGCTGCGGCGGGCAGGCGAGGGAACTTCAGCGGGTGTGAGATCAGTTCGGTGTCGCTCGCCCAGGTCCAGGCGCGGCGAAGCAAGTCGATCTCCGCCTGGTGGGTCCGGCTGGATTGCTTTCGAAGCGATGGGTAGGCGAGGAGGTCTCGTTTCGAGAGCGCGCCTACCTTCACCGGGCCGAGATGGGTGACGAGAGCCTTGGCCTCGTGCTTGTACTTCCGTAGCGTCGGTTCGTTCACATCGTCGCGTGAGGTACGGAGATACCCAAGATAGAGTTCGAGGACGTCCTTCACCGTCTCGCAGGCGTTGGCCACGGCGGGGACAGTTCCCGAAAGCTCAACCAGTCGGGAGTCCAGACTCCGGCGGCTCGCCCACCCGGACCATACGAACTTGCGGTCACTTCCGTGTCTGCGCACGCGCCAGTACCACTCAACTCCCGTCGCTGAGTCTCGCGGTCCTCGCTGGACGGAAGCTCGGAGGTTGGAGAACGACACTGGCGCGGGCCGTGTCGGCTTCCTGCCCATGGCCTACAGCTCCTCGCGGGGCATGTCCCGCGTCGATCGGCTTTCGGGACGCCGAAGGGCGGACAAAATGTCCCCCCACCGAAAGACAGGGTAGCGCGACCCCGGTCGGTCGATGCCCAGACCCCGTGCTGTCAGCCATGCGCGGCAAGCAGTCTCGTTCATCCTCAGCGCCCTGGCGGCCTCTCCCGCGGACAGCAGTAGATCCGCTGTCATGGCGTGTGCTGGCTTGGTCGGGAGCACATCAGCGTAGGAGCCGTGGGCCCGCGCAGCGGCGAAGCCGCTGGTCCCGATTTCCCAGGTTCGTTCGAGCCTGTCCACCTCCGCGTCCACCTCTGTGTCCTCTCGCGGGTCACCGGCGACAGACCAACGAGACAGCCTGCGCGGCGGTTCGTGGTCCCCCATCCTCGGATTCAATCTGAGGTAGGCGTTCTCGAAGACGAGTGCACCGGCGTCCCTTCCGAGGAGCGTCCCCGCCATAGCGATGAAGGGCCTGAAGTCGGGCGTCATCGGTCGTCCCTCCGGGCTGGGCGGACATCGTCACCGTCCACGGCGTCCTCGATCTGCGCCCAGATGTCGAGCACCGCCCTGAGGAAGCCGAGCCAGAACTCGTGGGGGTCGATGAGCTGGGCGAGGCTCTCCAGCGGCGGCATCAGGGTGTAGACGTCCTTGCGCTCCTCGCCGACGATGTCGCAGGCGCGCTCTCCCTGCTC
>CALGIB010000060.1 GCA_937915955.1 uncultured Pseudomonadota bacterium | reverse complement strand
GCCATCCCCACGAGGGCGACGTCGTCGTCGTCTCCGATCCCAAGGTCCCCTACGGACACCTCGTGCGCGTCATGGACGCGGCGAGGAGCTTCGAGGGGCAGGGACTCTTCCACTGGCCCGTGCTCGCAGGCGGGGCCTCCTAGCAGGAGCAGACATGAAGCGTCGTTCGTCCGCCGGTGACGAGAACCTGAACCTCGTTCCGATCATGAACCTGGTGTCCATCCTCATCCCCTTCCTGCTGGTGGCGGCCCAGTTCGTGAACCTGGCGGTCGTGGACACGCAGCTGCCAGGGATCGCCGACGAGGACTCGGTCACGCCGCCCGAGGACAAGCGCCAGATCAGCGTGGCCATCACCGGGCAGGGGCTGACCGTGCTGGGGGCCGACGACATCCTGGGGGTCGAGGGCGAGGGGGGCTTCGTCATCGGCTGCGCGGCCAGCTGCGATCAGGGGCTGCCCGGCGAGGAGCTCAGCCGCGCGCTGGCCCTGGTGAAGGATGAGGAGCCCGACCTCGAGGACCTGGTGCTGGTGCCGGAGGGGGGCGTGTCCTACGAACAGTTGATCGGCGTCATGGACGCTGCGAGGGCCGAGTCCCCCTCCGAGGGAGGCCGCCTGCTCTTTCCGAACCAGGTCATCGCCGGAGGGGCCGGGTAGCGATCCATCGGGCTGGCGCGTACGAGCTTGATAGCAACTCGACACCGCGTTGATATATGGCGTCGTCTAAGCTCGCCCCGCGCCACTCCCTGGAGACTCCATGATCGCCCTTCTGGCCCTCTTCGCCTGTGACACCTCCGGTCAGCTCGAGCTCGACGACGGCAGCCTCGTCGAGCTGGACACCGGCGCCATCGACGAGCTCACGGACGCGGACATGGGCTTGGACTGGGACGACCCGGACTTCCGGCCCCAGATCGACCGCTCCGCCCCCAACGGCCAGCCGATCTCGATCCCGCTCGGCAGCAGCAACGCCTACACCGTGGCCAAGTCGGAGCTCAAGGGCGAGGGCGACAACGCCCGCCTGGGCATCAGCGTGCGCAACGCCGGCGACGTCAACGGTGACGGCCTCAACGACCTGGTCGCGGGCTCGCTGAACAACAGCAACGACGGCGCCGCCTACATGAACAAGTCGAAGTTCTGGCTGGGCAACCTGCGGGCCGACGGCTCCAAGGGCAAGTGGTACGGCGAGACGGGCGCGGCCAGCAAGGCCGGCGAGCAGGTCGGCGCGGGCGGCGACATCGACGGCGACGGTCAGGACGACTGGATGATCGGCGCCAGGGCCTGGGACGACACGGTCGAGACCTGGAAGGTCAACGCGGGCGCCGCCTACGTGGTCTACGGCTACCACCGCGGCACCAACACGCTGCCCGCCAGCGAGTGGGTCATCGAGGGTGACCTGGCCAACGAGTTCACCGGCGCGGGCGTGGCCATCGCCGGCGACCTGAACAGCGACGGCTACGACGACATGCTGGTCGGCGCCAACGGCTCGGACATCAACGGCACGGAGTCGGGCGCGGTCTTCGTCTTCTATGGCCCCCTGACCTCCAACACGTCCACGGGCAGCGCGGACGCCGCGATCGGCGGCGAGAGCGCCGGCGACGAGGTCGGGCCTCGCCTGTTCAACGCCGGCGACATGGACGGCGACGGCGTCGCGGACTTCGCGGTGGGCGTGCGCGGTGAGGACACCAACGGCGTCGACTCTGGCGCGGTCTACATCATCACGAGCACCACGCTGCCGTCGACCCTGGCCGACGCGGACGTGATCCTCCGCGGAAACCAGGCCAGCTCGGAGATAGGCTCGGGCCTGCGCGCTGCGGGCGACCTGGACGGCGACGGCAAGGACGATCTGATCGTCGGGGCCCTGGGGCACACCCAGTTCGGCAGCGCCTTCGTCGCCTACGGCGGCATCACCAGCGGCAAGCTGGCGCAGCTGTCCACCGCGAAGTTCTACGGTCAGCTGGCCGGTGACCAGTTCGGCTCGGACGTGACCGCGGGCGACGTCGACGGCGACGGCGACATCGACATCATCGTGGCGGCCAACCGCCAGGGCTCGGGCGACCGCGGCGCGGTCTACATCTTCTACGGTCCCAGCAGCGGCACGGTCTCGGCGACCTCGGCCGACAGCAAGATCGTCGGCGTGGCCGACGGGGACAAGTTCGGCTCGTCGATCGACTACGTGCCGGACACGACGACCACCGGCTACCACACCGTCGCGGTGGGCGCCTCGAGCCGCGGCAGCAACAACAAGGGCGCGGTCTACCTGTTCAAGGTGCCCTGATCCTGTTGGGGTGGCGCGCCCCTGGCGTCGCGCTCAGGCGGCCAGGCTCGCCAGGTGCTCGTCGATGAGCGCGTCCATCTCATCCATCAGGTCGTTCGCGGCGGGGTCGTCCGCCAGGCTGTTGTCCTCGTTCGGGTCATCCCCCAGGTCGTACAGCTCCCGGTCGTAGACCCCTCCCAGGTCGCCGTCGTAGTACCGGATGTACTTCAGGTCCTGGGCGACCACCATCGTCATCCACGGCTCGGCGTCGTTGTAGTTCAGGTGCGAGAAGGCGGTGTGCTGGCGCTCGATGCCCAGGCCGGCGGCCGCCATCAGAGGGTCGCCCCCCAGGGCTGAGTGCAGGATCGGCTGGCTCAGGTCTCGGCCGCTGATCTGCTCCCTGGGGAGCTTGGCTCCCAGGCCCACCATGCCCGCCAAGGTGGGCAGGATGTCGACCTCGTTGACGGGGTCGGTGAAGCTGCTTCCGGGCTCGGTGACGCCCGGCAGGCGCAGGTACATCGGCTTGCGGGTCACGCCCTCGTACATCAGGCTCTTCAGCCAGAGCCCCTTCGAGGCGGCCATGTCCCCGTGGTCGCTCAGGTAGACGACCAGGGTGTCATCGGCCAGGCCGGCGAGCTCGAGCGCGTCCAGCAGCTCGCCGACCATCCAGTCCAGGAAGCTCACGCAGCCCATGTAGCGGGCCAACTGCATCTTCTGCTGGGCGTCCGTCAGGTCTCCCCAGCCGTGGGTCGCCAGCGACTTGGCCGCCCCCGCCGAGATCGCCTCTGCGGTGGTGTGGTCGGTGCTGGGCAGCGTGACGGTGTCGCGGTCGTACTGGTAATAGAAGTCGCCCGGCAGGCTGAAGGGGTAGTGCGGGTTGATGAAGCTGACGTACAGCAGGAAGGGCTGGGCGTGGTCCTGGGCCAGGTACTTCTTGGCCTCGCCGACCAGCGTGTAGTCCCAGTGCTGGCCCGCGTGGCCCAGGACCCTGCCCTTCATCCGCGTGTCGGGCATGGCGTCGTACAGGGCGGCGTCGACGCTGTCGTAGCTGGAAGTCGGGGTGCTCTCCTTTCGGTAGCCCGAGTGGATGTCGTCCCAGCGGGTGCCGCACTCCCAGTTCAGCAGGTCGTCGAAGCCGAAGGTGTACAGCCCCTCGTCGGTGTTCGTGTGCAGCTTGCCGTAGCAGACCGTCTCGTAGCCCTGGTCGCTGAAGAAGCCCGCCATCGTCGGCAGGCTGGAGTCCAGCGCCTTGCTGTTGTTGATCTGGCCGTGCTGCTGGGGCCAGGTGGAGGTCAGGAAGCTGGCTCGGGTCGGGGCACAGATCGGCGTCGAGGTGTAGACGCGCTCCAGGCTCATCGAGTCGGCGCGCAGCCTGTCGAGGTTGGGTGTGGAGACCTGGTGGCCCAGGTGCGAGAAGAAGTCCGGGTTGTGCTCGTCCGAGCTGATCACCAGGATGTTCAGCGGCTTAGCGGGCGCTCCGGCGCGACCGGGGCGAGGCAGGGCGAGCAGGCCGGAGGAGGCGAGGCCGGCCAACAGGGCGCGTCGAGATGGGTTCATGTCCAGTCCATCGGAAGGACCGTTCCATACGGAGAGGGTGGCCGCCGAGGCGCTTCGTTCCGTTCTGCGGGACATGCTCCTCTTCCTCCTCGCCTGTGACCCTTCCTTGAGCGTCTCCCACGACGGCCTCGCGGTCGACGCCGACACCGGCCTGGGGCCCCTGTCCGAGGGCCTGTCGCTGGCTCGGGGCACGCAGGGCACGACCACCTCGGACGCCATGCTCGCGGGCCCCGGCACCGGAGCGCGCCTGGGCTCCTCGCTGCTCCTGCTCGGCGACGGGGACGGCGATGGGCTGCCCGACGTGCTGGCCGCCGGGCTGGCCGAGACGGCCCAGGACCGGCTGGACGGGGGGGCCTGGCTGTCTCGGGGGCATGGCTATGGTCGCGGCTCGGTGGCGTCGTCTGCGGATCTCGAGCTGGAGGGCGCCGCCGGTTCGCTCACCGGCTGGTCCATGTGTCGAGGCGACCTGGACGGCGACGGGCAGCAGGACCTGGCGCTGGGAGCGCCGCAGCACAGCGCGTCTGCGCCCTGGGCGGGGGCCCTCTTCGTGGTCCCCGAGGCGAGCCTGGGTGGGGGCTCGATCAACGCCTTCGCCACCGCCAAGGTGACGGGCCAGGAGCACCACGATCGCCTCGGGCAGGCCCTGGCCTGCGGGGACGTCGACGGGGACGGCTTCACGGACCTGCTCGTCGGGGCGCCTGGCCGGGACAAGGGCAGCACGGCGGACGCCGGGGTGACCTACCTGCTCACAGGGCCGCTGTCGGCGGGCACCAGCCTGACGGGGGCTGTCCAGCTCGGTGGACGCTGGCCCTTCGACCGCTCGGGTCAGTCGCTGCTCGCAGCGGACCTGGACGGGGACGGCTTCGAGGACGTGGTCCTGGGCAACCCGAGCGAGGGGACCGGCGGCGCGGTGTACGTCGTGCGCGGCTCGACCAGCCCGGCCAGCGTGCGCCTGTGGTCCGCGGACCACAGGTTGCAGGAGAGCAAGCCCGATGCTGAGGCGGGGGCGAGCCTGGCCGTCGGCGACCTGGACGCCGACGGCTACGTGGACCTGGTGGTCGGCGCGCCGGGTCGAAGTGACAGCGGCGAGGTCCTGGGCATCTATGGGCCTCTGCCCTCGTCGATGCAGCTGGCCTCGGCCGACTTTCGCTGGCGAGGCCTGGCCTCGGGCGACCGCTTCGGTCAGTCCCTGGCCCTGGTCGATCTGGACGCGGACGGCGGGGCCGACCTGGTCGTAGGTTCGCCCTTGAGCGGCGACGGGGACTCCGGCAGCGTGTTCGTCTTCCTCGGCGCCGCGAGCGGAACCAGCACCGCCTGGAGCGCGGACGCCAGGGTGCGAGGCGCGCAAGACGGCGACTTCCTGGGGCGATCGCTGGCGGCCACCGAGGCCAGCGTCGAGTCCTCTGGGCTGCTGGCGATCGGGGCTCCTGGCGGGGCCAAGGGCGACAAGGGTCTGGTCGTGCTCTACGAGATCCCTTGAGCGCTCAAGCTTCCCCTCCTGGGATCCGATCCATCAGCCAGACGATGACGAAGGAGACACTCGTGAGGAAGACCGCTCTGTTGATCCCTGGCCTGCTGGCCATGATTGCTTGCGACACCCAGGGCGAGATCGAGGTCTCGGACACCGGGGCCCCCGACTACCTGGACGTCGGTGAGGACGCGACGCTGCTCTGGGACAACCCGGACTACCGTCCCGAGATCGACCGCTTCGCCCCCAACGGCGTCCCGATCGCCCTGCCGCTGGGCACCAGCAACGCCTACGACCTGACCTTCTCCACCTGGAAGGGCGAGGGCGACGGCGACCGCCTGGGTATCCACCTGACCACCACGGACGTCAACGCCGACGGCAAGGGCGACCTGATCGCCGGCTCGCAGTACGCCGACGGCGCCAGCGGCGGTGACGGCGCGGCCTACATGAACAAGGCCAACTTCAGCAGCGGCAACCAGAACGTGGGTGGCGCCAAGGGCCGCTACTACGGTCCGACCGCGAGCAACGCCGGTGAGACCGTCGGCTCGGGCGGCGACATCGACGGCGACGGGATCGACGACCTGATCCTGGGCGGCCGCAACTTCACGAACCCGGACGAGACCTGGAAGGTCAACTCGGGTGTGGCCTACCTGGTGCAGAACTTCGCGCGTGGCGCCGTCACGCTGGAGACCGACACCATCGAGATCCGAGGCGCCAAGGCCTACGACTTCGCCGGCGCTGGCGTCGCCATCGTCGGGGACCTCAACGGCGACAGCTACGCCGACATCGCCATCGGCGCGACCGGCGCGGACGACGGCGGCTCTGGCTCGGGCGCGGTCTACATCTTCAACGGCCCAGTCACCGCGAACACCGACGTGACCGCCGCGGACGCGACGATCGCTGGAGAGGCGGCCGACGACGGCGCCGGCGCGCGCATCCTGGGCGTCGGTGACTACGACGGGGACGGCTTCGACGACTTCGCCGTCGGCGTGCGCGGCAACGACAACAACGGCAGCAACTCGGGCGCGGTCTATGTCGTGACGAACTCCACGCTGCCCCTGAGCTTCGACGCCGCCGACTACGTGTTCTACGGCAACACGGCCGACGCGGCCGCCGGCAACCAGTTGGCCGCTGCAGGCGACATGGACGGAGACGGCTACAGCGACTTCATCGCAGGTGCGCTGGGCCACGCGGGCTCGGGCGCGGCCTTCCTGGTGACCGGAAACACCGCGGGTGCCGGCGTGAAGATCGGCGGCGTGGCCAAGGAGAAGTTCCTCGGTGAGCTCTCCGGCGACCAGTTCGGCGCCAGCCTGGCGGTCGGCGACATCAACGGCGACGACGTCGCGGACGTCCTGGTCGGCTCCAACCGCTTCGCCGCCAGCGATCGCGGGGCCGTCTACGGCTTCTACGGTCCCTTCGACTACGACGGGACCACCACCGGCGCCGTGCTCGCGGACACCAAGGTCCTGGGCGTCGGCTCGGGGGATCGCTTCGGCAGCGCGCTGTCCTACGTCGAGAACGTCGACAACGCCGGGCGCAACATGGTCGCCGTTGGCGCCAGCTCGCGCGGCGGCAACAAGGGCGCGGTCTACCTCTTCAAGGTGGACTGAGCCGTCATGGGATAGGGTCCTCCGGAAACATCTGATTCTGGAGGGCCTGATGGCCAAGTCGAAGAGCTCGAGGGCGAACGCGAAGCGCAAGTCGAAGGTGGACAAGGCCAAGGGCCGCGCGCGCGGGTACTGGCGCAAGCGCAAGTCCGGCGGGCGCATCAAGAAGCACCGCCAGAACTAGCGCATGGGCCAGATGAGCGTCCGGCGGAAGCTGGCCATCGCCACATGGTCGGCTCCTCGCGAGGGGAACATCTACGGCAAGCTGACCGTGGATGCCTCTCAGGCGCTGGCCTACATCGAGTGGCTGCGAGAGACCACCGGCGAGAAGGTGACCCTCACCCACCTCGTCGGTTGTGCTTGTGGCCGCGCCATGGCCCAGACGCCCAGCCTCAACGGCCGGATCTTCCTGGGCCGGTACATCCCGCACGACACGGTGGACCTGGCCTTCCTCGTCGTGCTCGAGGGCGGCAAGAACCTCGCCAAGGCCAAGATCGAGCACATCGATCAGAAGTCCCCGTCCGAGGTCGCCGTCGAGCTGCGCGAGCGCGCGGCGGCCTTGCGCGCGGGCACGGACGAGGCCTTCAAGAAGTCCCAGGGGCCGCTCGCCCTGCTGCCTACCTGGCTCATCCGGCCGCTGGTCTGGTTCACCGGTTGGCTGACCTCCTCGGCCGGCGTCGGGCTGGACGGGCTGGGGCTGGAGCGCTTCCCCTTCGGCAGCTGCATCGTCACCAGCGTGGGCATGTTCGGCCTGGACGAGGGCTTCGCGCCCCCCACGCCCTTCGCCCGCGTCCCGGTCTACGTGCTCATCGGAGCCCTGCAGGACCGGGTCGTGATGATCGACGGTCTGGTCGAGAGCCGTCCGCACCTGACGCTCTGCGCGACCATCGACCATCGCTTCCTGGACGGGGCCCAGGGCGGTGTCCTCGCCAAGGTCGTGCGCGGGGTGCTCGAGAACCCCTGGCAGCTGTCGGGCCTGGACGGTCCGCCGGAGTAGCTACTCCTCCTCGGGGTAGTCGGGCAGGTCGTCCCCGTTGACGAAGGCGACCATGTCGAGGTGCAGGTCCTCGACATAGCGGACCATGCGGTCCTCTGGGTCCTGCGGGGCCGCCATGTGCTCGACCAGCTCCAGGCTGGTGGTCTGCTCGTCGACCTTGTGCAGGAGCAGCGAGCCGACGATCAGCGCGATCAGCTCGGTCCCGTCGACCTTCTCGTAGCGGCAGGCGACGACCTCCTCGCCCTCCTCCGGGGTGATCAGCAGCAGGCTCTCTCGCCACTCCAGGTCGTACTCGACCGTGATGATGTCCTCGACCACGTGGTGCAGCGTGAAGCTCACGTCGTAGTCGGCGTTCGTATCGTCGACGCGCGACCAGCTGGTGATGGCGCGGCGGTCCATGACCACGTCGGTGTCCTGGAGGGCCGCCCAGACGTCCTCGATGGGGGCGTGGACGTAGCCCATGGCGTGCACCCAGGCGTAGTCATCGGCCTGGCCCGAGACGACGTCCAGGGTCTCGGAGCCGTCCGCCGGGAGCGTCGCGAGGTTGTCCTCGAGCGCCTCGAGACCCTCGGGCACGACAAAGTCGGGCTCAGCGGTGCAGGCCAGCACAGCAAGCAGGGTGGTCATGGGTCGAGCCTAATCCATGTCGAGGGTCAGCTGCCTCGTAAAGTCGTCGAAGCCGGCGGGGGTCCCGCGGGCCCGCAGCGTGTGTCCGAAGCGCAGCTCGTCGAGCTCCTCGTTGCGCTCGGCGGGGAAGCGCAGGACCAGCCGCTTGAGGGCATCTCCGGGCAGGCTGGCCTGCACGGTGCGGCCCCGACGGAGGCGCGTCGGGAGTCGGCCCGAGCTGCGTGAGACCGAGCTCACGGTGAGCTCCAGGTCCAGCGGTCCGGCCGAGGCCAGCGCCTCCTGACGCTCCTTGTCGCTGCGACTCCGGTCGTGGAGCACGCCGAGCAAGACGTCCAGCGGGCTCACCACGATGGGGCCCTCCATCACCTGCAGCGTCGAGGTGTCCTGGGGCACGACCACCTCGCCCGGGGGCTCCTCGTCCCAGGCCAGGTCCTGTATCGCGGACTCGGTCAGGGTCTGGGGGCGGTCCTCGGTGGCCTCCAGCTCGGTGGGGCCGTCCTGGGTGTCGGCCAGGGGCAGGATGTCCTCGGTGCGCACCGGCTCGCGGATGATCTGGTGGGGGGCGTGCTGCAGCCCCTCGGTGGCGAGATCCAGGACCTCGGAGCTGGGCTCGTCGGGGACGAAGATCACCTTGTCGTCGGCCTCCTCGGTGGCGGCCTCGTCCGGGAGGGGCTGGCGCCTCAGGGCGGTGTCCAGCGCGTCGCCGCGGAGGAGCTCGCGGCTGGCCAGGTCCAGCGCCTCGGCGGCCTCGATCAGGGTGTCCACGCGCGCGGCCAGGTCGCGGGGAGGTTGGTGCACGCCGCCCTCGTAGATGCCCAGCTTGTCGCGCTCTACCCGGGCCTTGTCGTAGCGGGAGAAGAGGCGGCCGAGGGCGCCCGGCACCCCCTGGCTGCGGAGGAGGCGCTGGACGTGTGGCTCGTCGATCCCCTGGATCAACAGCAGGTCGTCCAACGCGGGCAGGCCGACCTGGATGTCCTGGAAGCCGACGAACTTCTCCAGCGCCTTGGCGCCGCGCTCTTTGGTCAGCAGCAGGCCCTTGGCCAGGACGGTGTGGGTCTCGACCTGGATGGTCAGGATGTTGGTCTCGGGTGCGTACTCGATGGCCAGGGCGTAGCCCTTCCAGTCGCCGGCCAGCCTGGAGGGCACGACCAGATCGCCCGGCCGCCAGCTCAGCTGGTGCTCGGCGGCGAAGCGGCTCCAGCCGCTCTCCTCGAGCGCCCCTGCGCGGATGGCGTTGCGCCAGCGCACCGCCAGGAACAAGCCCACACCCAGGGCCATGACGAGGAAGAAGACGAGGCTGCCAGACATGACGCCAGCATACTTGGAATCAGTCTTGACAGGTCAAGATCTGCATGTTCGACTGCCCGGGCTGCCGCTCCTCGCTGATCTCCCCGCTGCTCCTGCCCCGCTGAACGCACCATGAAGTACCCCGCCCTCGTTCGGGCTGCTGCGACCACCGCGGTCGCCAGCCTCGCCCTCGTCTGCGCGAACCTCGCGCTCCCCACCGGCGCCCAGGCTGACCTGGGGGACCGGTCGGGCCACGCGCTCGCTCCGCCGGCGTGGAGCCCGCCGGGCTGGCATCCCCAGCCCGAGGCGCTGGTCGCGCTGCCGGCCATGGACGCCCGCGGCTCGCGCAAGGGCCCCTCCCTGAAGAGCCCGTCCGCCTT
>CALGIB010000059.1 GCA_937915955.1 uncultured Pseudomonadota bacterium | reverse complement strand
CCTCCAGGGCCTCGACCAGCTGGGCGTGCAGGCTCCGGAGGCGCTGATCGTCCAGGCCCCGCCGGACCAGGGTCTCCAGGGCCGGCTGGCGCAGACCGATCCACCCCCCCTCACGCTGCAGCAGGTGCCCTTGCTCCAGCCGCAGCACCGAGAAGCCTCCCTCGGCGATCTCGAGCAGGTCGGCGAGCAGGCGCTCCGGCAGGCGCTGGCCCGCCACCGCCAGCAGCTCGACGATGCGGCGCTGCTCCAGGTCCAGGCCCTGCAGCCGGGGTCGAAACAGCTGCTGCAGGCGGCTGTCGTCGGACATGCGCACCGTGGGCGCCACCACCCACCGGGGAGCCCCGAGCTCGCGCCCGGCGGGTCGCAGCACCCCGCGGTCGAGGAAGTCTCTGAGCGTGGCGACCACCGCTCCCGGCAGGCCACCGGAGAAGCGATGGAGTCGGGCCGCCAGTCCCGCGGGCACCCGAGAGGTGCCCAGCATGCCGGCCAGCAGCGCGTGGGTCTCGTCCCGGCTCAGCGGTCGCAGCTGGACCTGGTGACCGGGCAGCGGCTGGGGCCGCGTGCTGGTGGCGATGATCGCGCCGCCCAGCTCGCCGAGGATCTTCAGCGCGCGAGCGGGCGCGCGGTCCAGGCGCTCGGCGATGAGCACCCGACCGGGCGGCAGGCGGTCCCCAGGCTGCAGGTCCAGCGCCCGCCAGAGGGCCCGCTCCGCCTGCTCCGGGCGAGAACGAGAGGAGAAGCGCAGGCCTCGCGCGTCCAGCCCTCGGGCCTGGGCGCTGTGGAAGGCGACGCGCGCCAGCCGTCCCAGGCCCATGCCCGGCTCGCCGATCAGCTGCAGCAGGCCCCCGCCATCCAGGCAGCCCTCGATGCCTCCGATCGCCCCCTGTCGACCACAGTGCGGCGGGGGCTGGAGCCGGCTGTCCCGCTCCTGGCGGCCGGTCAGCGAGGCCAGCGCGACCCGGGCGCTGGGGGGCCGTTCGGCCGGATCCCGCGCCATCAGGTGCTCGATGACGTCGACGAGGTGCTCGTCCCGGACCTTCTCGCGCAGGTCGGGCAGCTCGCCCTGGGTGTGGGCCCGCAGGTAGCCCGCCGGCCCCCGGGCCTTGTAGGGGCGCTCCCCCGCGAGCGCCTCGTAGAGGGTCACGCCCAGCGCGTAGAGATCCGCCCGCTCGTCGCTGCCAGCGCCCGCGATCTGCTCGGGCGGCATGTAGGCGTAGGTGCCGATGACGTCTCCAGCGCTGGTGTCGTCCGGTTCGCCGGGATCCCGGGCCAGGCCCAGATCCAGCAGCAGCGTCCGACCGCCGTCCGTGAAGAAGATGTTGGCGGCCTTCACGTCCCGGTGGACCACCCCGCTGTCGTGCAGGTGGACCAGCGCCGAGAGCATGTCGCGGGCCAGATCGCGCACCTCCTTGGCAGGCAGGGCGCCCCAGGACCGCAGCCGCTCGGACAGGGACTCGCCCTCCAGCAGCTCCAGCACCAGGAAGGGCCGAGGCTCCTGGATCACGCCGTAGCAGCGCGGGAGCGCGGGGTGCTTGAGGCGCATCAGCAGCCGCCCCTCGCGCAGGAAGCGCGTCAGGACGGGCACCTGCGAGGGATCCCGGAGCATCTTCAGCGCGACCCTGCGGCCCTCGGCCAGCCCCCGCGGGGGGGACGCGTCGGAGGCGACCTCGGCCAGGAACACGTCGGCCAGGCCGCCTGCGCCCAGCTTGCGAAGGACCTGGTAGCGATCGAAGCGAATCACGGAGCGACCTTACCGCTCGGGCAGGGACAGCTCCGAGGTCGGGAACGCGCCGTCCCGCAGGAAGCCCAGGGTCAGGCGCTGGACCTCGCGGTGGGCCATGAGGAAGGTGTGGCGCACTGGCACGACGACGAAGTGGTCCACGCCCTCGAGCCGGGCCTCGCTGACGCGCACGGTCTGGTCGTTGTCGCCGTCCAGCAGCGGGTTGAAGCCACGCTCGCTGCCGGTCCCGCCCGTGATGATGCCGATCTCGGAGGGCCCCCGGGGCAGCTTGCGCGGGATGCCCGGCAGGATCTGGGCGAGCGGGTCCCAGCCCAGCTTGTGCACGGGCACGAAGCGCCGCGCCAGCTCCGCCATGTGCGCGCCCTGGTTGGGTGGCGCCAGCAGCACGGCCCGACGCACGGGGGCGTGGGACATGACGGCTCGGGCGAGCAGGCCGCCGAAGCTGTGCGTGACCAGGTCGACGTGGCCGTGGAGCTCCTGCAGGGCCGAGATCTCCAGCGCCAGCTCACGCGCGGCGTCCGGCAGCGTGCGGTTCTGGTACAGGAAGGTCGGGCAGCGGGTCACCTGGTAGCCGGCGCGGCGGAGCGCCACCGCCATCGGCAGCATCGAGGCCCCGGTGCGCAGGAAGCCGTGCAGCAGCACGGCCGCCCCACGGCGCTCGCGCAGCTGGCTCAAGGAAGGACCTGGAGCACCTTTCCTCGACCGTTCTTCTTGTACTCGAGCAGCACGATGTGCTCGCCCAGGGTCGTGGCGAGCACCACCAGCCGGTCCGCGTCGGCGCCGATGACGGTGACGGCGTCGATGTCGTGCACGGGGTCGAGGATGAGCTCCACCGCCTTGGGCTCGAAGCTGTCCAGCTCGAGCGCGAAGGCCCCGCAGGCACCGAGAGCCTCCATCACCTCGCGGGCGAAGATCAGCACGACCCGCCCGTCGAGCACGGCCAGGTCCACCGAGGTGATCGCCTGGTCCCGCAGGATGAGCTGGGTCTCGGGCCGGCCGCTGCCGCCGAGCTCGGCCCAGCAGAGGCTGCGGCCCTCCTCGGGCAGCCAGGCCACCACGCAGCGATCGCCGAGGCGCACCGAGGCGGCGGCGCGCACCGAGAACAGGCTCGGCTCGGTCAACGGGGCCTCGAGGCCCTGGGGAGAGAGCGGCTGGACCACCCCGCCGCGCGTGCAGAGCAGCGGCCGGTCCCGACCGATCAGGGCCCGCGCCGTGCTGGCGCGCTGGCCGAAGAGTCGCACCACCTCGCCGTCGCGCAGCTCGTGGCCGTAGAGCGTCGGCCCGCGGCGGCCCAGGCCGTAGATGCGCAGGGCGTCGCCGCCGGTGAACACCGGGGTGATCGCGGGCTCGTACTCGAGGTCCGCGCGGATGGACCCGGTGGTCTGACCGCCCTGGTCGAGCGTCGTGATCTGCAGCTCGGTGCCCGAGGGGCGCTCGATCAGCGTGGCGCAGACGAAGCCGTCCTGGACCGCCACGATCGAGCGGGCCAGGGTGAGCTCGGCGGGGGCCGGCAGCGCGGGCGCCAGGCCCTTGAACCGCGCCTTGCCCTGAAGCGTCGTGAAGCGCTCGACCAGGGTGGACTCGTCGTCCTCGTTCTCCCAGCGCAGCGCGATGCAGTCGCCGATGACCGCGCCGCTGACGTCCTCGAAGCGGACCTGCTTGGGGGTGTCTGAGGTGTCGGACTGATCGACCAGCACGGCGTCGGTGGCGCTGTCCATGGCCACCCCGTCCAGGCGGGCCCGGGACAGATCGGCGCCCTTGAACAGCGCGCCGGCGACCTCGGCCTCGGCCAGATCGGCCTCGACCAGGCAGGCCCCCGACAGGTCGGCTTCGTTGAGCGTCGCCGCGGTCAGGTCCGCCCGCTCGAGGCGCACGTTGTCCATCTGGGCCTTGTTGAAGCTGGTGTTGGCGGCGCGGGCGCTGGACATGTCGGAGCCCGAGAGCTGGCAGCTCTCGAAGCTGGCGCCCGCCAGGCTGGCCTCGACGAAGGTGCAGTTCTTGAGGCTGCTGCCCGTGAAGTCGGCCTTGTCGAGCTTGGCCTCGCCGAAGTCGGAGCTGTCGAAGCAGGCCTTGACCGCCTCGACGCCGCGCAGGCGGCAGCCTCGAAAGACGACGTGGCTGCCCTTGCTCTCGTTGAGCACGGCGTCCCGCAGGTCCGAGCTGGTGAAGTCGACCCCGTCCAGCGAGGCCTTGTCCATGTAGGCCTCGCGCCAGTTGCTCTTCACCGCCACCGCCCCGTCCAGGCGAGCGCCGGTCAGGTCCGCCCCGCTCAGGTTCGCCCGGGCGAGGATCGCCTCGCGGAGGTCCGACGAGGACAGATCCGCCTTCTCCAGGTTGGCGCCCGAGAGGTCGGCGCCGCGGAGGTCGAGCCCGGCCAGGTCGGCCGCGAACAGGTCCGGCGTGGAGCGACGCCCGCGCGCGGCGTTGAACTCCTCGACTCGCTCCTCCATCAGGAGCTCGAGCAGCGTCATCAGGTCTCTCCTTGCGGCCGACTGGGGTGGGTGTAAGCCTGGGCAGAAGGAGACAAAACCATGCTGATCATCCTGCTGACCGTGGCTTGCACGGCCGACTCGGTCAGGGGGGGCGACTCGATCGTCGACGGCCCCACCGACACGGGGCCCGAGTCCTATCCGTCGGCCTACATCAGCGGCAAGTACAGGGCGAACACGCTGTCGATCGTGGAGGACGCCGAGCAGGGCGGCGACGTGAACGGCGACGGCACGATCGACAACAAGCTGCCGGCCGTCCTGGCCCTGGTGGACGCCTTCGTCGAGCAGCCGCTCAAGGCCGAGGACATCAACGCCACGCTGGCCGAGGACATGGGCGACGGCACCATCATCGTGCTGAGCGAGGTCGCCTACGCCGAGGGCGAGCTCACGCTCAGCATCGTGCTGGGCCTGCAGGACGAGGAGGGCGAGCTGAGCGTGGACCCCGAGAGCCTGGATGGCGGCCAGCCCCGGTCCAGCTTCGCGGGCATCTTCCTGGACGAGAGCGGCTACCGGATCGGCTCGGAGCGCGTCGAGCTGCCCTTCCCCATCGTCGCGGACGAGCCCCCCGTCCCCGTGCCGTTGGAGCAGGTGACGCTGGAGGGCGAGGTCACCGACCAGGCGCTCACCGGGCTGATGTACGGGGCGATCCCGGTGGACGACATGGTCGACCAGGTGCTGGACGTCATCACGCCCACGGGCGAGGACTACGACCCGGAGAAGTACCTGGACAAGGACCGAGAAGAGTTCCTGGAGTTCATCCGGGACTTCGCGAACCAGGACTCCGTCTCCGACATCGAGCTGGCGGACGGCCGCAGAGCGGTGAGCGCGGCGCTGCGCTTCGAGGCGACGCCGGCGGAGTTCTAGGTTCGCTGGGGCCGGCCCTCGCCCGGAGCGACCTGTGCAACTCGGCGCTCCCTGCGACTCAACATCCGCCTGACCGTCCTGTGCGTTAGAACGCGGGGCCACACGCGAGGACCTGCATGAGCGACCTCCCCTCCTCCTCCGGCCTGCCCGAGCTGGATGGCCCCGGCTTGCTGCACCTCTACCGCGAGATGTACCTCATCCGCCGGGTCGAGGAGCTGGCCGCCAAGGCCTACACGATGAGGAAGATCCTGGGTTTCTGCCACCTGTACATCGGGCAGGAGTCCGTCGCCGTCGGGGCCGCGGCGGCCACCATGGACGACTACTGGATCACCGCCTACCGCGAGCACGGGCACGCCATGGCCAAGGGCATGGGCGCGCGCGAGATGATGGCCGAGCTCTTCGGCAAGGCCACGGGCTGCGTCGGCGGCCTCGGCGGCTCGATGCATCTCTTCGACAAGTCCGTCAACTTCATGGGCGGCTACGGCATCGTCGGGGGTCACGTTCCCCTCGCCAACGGCGTCGGCTGGGCCATCCAGCACCGCGACGAGGGCAAGGTCGCCGTCTGCTTCTTCGGCGACGGCGCCGCCAACCAGGGCGCCTTCTTCGAGGCCCTCTGCCTGGCCCAGCTCTGGAAGCTGCCCTGCGTCTTCATCTGCGAGAACAACGCCTACGCGATGGGCACCAGCATCGAGCGCGCCAGCTACCTCACCGACATGAGCCTGCGGGCTCAGGGCGTGGGCATGACGCGCGAGGCCTTCGAGGGCTTCGACGTGGACGTCGTGCGCGAGCGCGTCGGGAGGGCCGCCAGGTACGCGCGTGAGGGCCATGGCCCCGTGCTGCTCGAGATCCAGACCTACCGCTACCGCGGTCACAGCATGTCCGACCCGGCCAAGTACCGGCCCGAGGGCGAGCTCGACGAGGTCCGCGAGCACAGCGACTGCCTGATGCGCACGGCTCAGAAGCTGATGGACGAGCACGGCTACACCGAGGCCGCGCTCGACGCCCTGCGCGGCGAGGTCGACGCCGAGGCCAAGGACGCCTACGACTTCGCCGAGAGCTCCCCGCTCCCGACCACCGACAGGCTGTACGACTACGTCTACGCCCCGAGCACCCAGGAGTAGCGAACGTGGCCCTCATCCAGATTCGAGAGGCGCTTCGCCAGGCCATGCAGGAGGAGATGCGT
>CALGIB010000058.1 GCA_937915955.1 uncultured Pseudomonadota bacterium | reverse complement strand
AGCTCGCGCGCCGCCCAGGGCTCGAGCTCCGTCAGGCGCACGCCGGCACCGAGGCTCAGCCGGTCGCCGGCCTCGAGTCGCTTCAGGTCGCCCAGCGCGCCAAGGTCGATCAGCTCGGCGTGTCGGACGCCGCGCTTGGTGACCTCCAGCCCGACGTCGGTGGCCCCCTGGACCAGGCGCGCGCCGGGGTGCTCGGCCAGATCGCGCCAGAGCTGCTCCAGGCTGTCAGGGCGCAGGTAGATCTGGCCCTCGCTGAGGTAGGTGGTGGCCGGCAAGGGGGCGTCCTGGCCCTCCCGGGCGCGGAAGCAGTCCTGGGGACGGGTGCCGGCGACCAAGGCCAGCGCGTCCCGAATCGGTCGGTAGCCCGTGCACCGGCAGAGGTTGCCGCAGAGCTGGTCGTCCAGCTTCCAGCCCGCGTCCATGTCGTCCCGGTAGGTGGCCTCGAACAGGCTCATCACGAAGCCGGGGGTGCAGTAGCCGCACTGGCTGCCCAGGGTCTCGACCAGGGCGGACTGGGCGGGGTGCAGGCCCCGCTCGGAGAGGCCCTCGACGGTGAGCAGCTCGCGCCCGTGGCACTGGGGCAGCAGCACGAGGCAGCTGTTGATGGCGCGCCAGTGACCGTCCTCGAGCCAGGTCACGGTGCAGGCGCCGCAGTCGCCCTCGGCGCAGCCTTCCTTGGTTCCGGTGTGGCCCTGCGCGCGCAGCCAGTCCAGCAGGGTCGTCGTGGTGGCGACGTCGCTGACCGTCTGGGGCCGCCCGTTCAGGGTGAAGACGATGGACATGTACTGAATTCCTTGCTGATCCGAGGATAGCGAGCTTATGCTATTGACATGTCAACGTATGGCCTCGGGTTTTGCCTGAGGTCAAGCTGAAGAGGACGATCATGCTGTACCTGCTGTCCACCCTTGCCTTCGCCAAGCGCCACATGGAAGTCCAGGTCGAGCTTCCGCCTGGCGAGCCCCAGACGATGAACCTCTACCGCAGCAGCACCGAGCTGTGGCGCGTCCGCAACGGCCGCGTGCTTGGCAGCTTCCGGAGCTCCAGCGAAGACCTGGACTGCGGCATCGACGGGCGCTGGCTGACCGCCACCGTCGAGCTCAAAGGCAGCGAGTTCCCCGCGCGATTCCCGCACACGATGCGCTGCGAGAACGACGATCTGATCGTCGACGTCGTCGTCGTCCAGAGCCCCAGCCCCTGGAGCGCCGAGCTCGTCGACGATCGCCTCGTCCTGCCTCGGACCCGCGGTCAGGTCCAGCGGGCCGCCGTCGTCGTCCCCTACGACGGCCTCGAGGCGGGTCGGGTCGTCGCCGATGTGCGCGGCGTCTGGTGCGACGTGGAGCAGGGCGAGGAGACCACCCTGAACGTGCGCGTCAGCCCCATGGTGCTGGCCGACGAGGCCACCTGCGACATCCCCACCGAGGCGGGCGGCTCCGTGCCGGTCCGCATCGAGCTGCCCAAGGGCAGCTGAGCCTCCGGTCGGGCTCGGCCCGGCCGGCCACCTGTGCTAGCCTCGCTGACCTCGGAGGTCCCCCATGCGCGCCGCTGCTGCTCTGTCCATCCTGGTTGCCCTGGTCGCCTGCGAGAGCACGAGCGGGAGCGCCGATCTCGCCCCGAAGGCCCAGACCGAGAACGAGAAGGCCTGCACGCGGGCCTACACCGGCCTGCAGGGCGCGCGCAGCAAGTTCGAGCAGTCCCTGACCGAGGCCCAGAAGGCCAGCCTCACGGCGATGCCCGACAAGGCCCGCTTCGTCGCGGCCTGCAAGGTGCTCGAGCCGGCCACCTCGAAGTGCCTGGACCCGAACTGGCTCCAGGTGAACACGCAGGAGTGCGAGGAGCTGCTGGGCAAGGTGCCCAGGGAGACGATGGAGGCGCTGGCCGCCACCACGCAGCCCGTGAAGACGGAAGAGGCCGCCGCCCCGGGCGCCGAGGGCGCTCCCGCCGAGGGTGAGGCCGCTCCCGCCGAGGGTGAGGCCGCTCCCGCGGCGGGCGACCTCGTCAAGCAGGCGATGGAGCAAGGCCAGTAGCCATGTTGCTGAGCCTGTTGGGTCTGGCCCAGGCCCAGGGCGTGGCCTCGCTCCGGCCCGTGCTCGATCGGTTCGCGGTCGGCATCCGGCAGCTGGAGGCCGAGCAGGTCCAGATCACCGACATGAGCATCGGCATCGTGTTCGACGACGGGATCGGCGCAGCGCACCCGGTGTTCCTGCAGGAGGGCGACGACCTGGCCGTGCTCGGCATGGGCGACCCGGACCGCATCGCAGACCTCGACCTCTTCGTGTTCGACGAGCGCGGCGAGGTCGTCCAGCGGGACGAGGACCCGGACAACGCGCCGGTCCTGCACTTCGTCGCCCCGCACACCGGGCTGTACGAGGTGCGCGTGGTCGTCGGGGCCGCCCACCCGGGCTGGGAGCTGGGGTTCTTCTCGCTGGCCATGGGCTACGGCACGGACGGGCCGCCCGTCAGCGTGCTCGAGACGCTCGAGACAGCCGAGTTCGCCAGCGAGCTCCTCGAGGAGCAGGGCTATCAGGCCATCCACGCGGAGTGGGAGACCATCGGCGCGGGTCAGACGGCCTTCGTCCAGGCGCGCATCGACGACTGGACCCACTGCATCGCCATCGCCGGGGCCTCGCCCTCGCGCACGCGGCGCCTCGATCTCTACGTCGGGGACCCCGGGGACGACGGCGTGGCCCGGGATCGACGGAACGGCGAGATGGGCTTCGCCGACTTCACGCCCAACCCAGCGGGGCAGTGGATGTTCGCCATGAAGGCGCGCAGGCTGGCTCGCGGGGTGACGGACACCCACGCGGTCGTGGTCCTCGCCTGTCGGGACGACTAGGCTGCGGCTACTCGTAGCGCAGGACCTCGGTCTCGAAGGGCACCGTCACCGGGAAGACGAGGACCCGGGTCCGCGCCTCGCCCACGACCTTGACCTCGATCTTCCCGCGCGCGGCGGCCTGGAGGACGGACACGCCCGCCGAGGCGCCGATCTGGCCGGGGATGTCGATCAGGGTGGGTTCGTGCTTCTTGAGCCGGGTGCTGCGCTTCTCGGTGCTGGCCGCGCCGACGGGCTGACCGTCCACGAGCAGCTGGTAGCTGACCTCCTTGAGGACCAGCGGAGGGCCTGAGCGGCGGGTCAGCTCGACCATGGCGGTGAAGCTGGCGCCGGTCATTCCGACCTTTACGTCCTGCAGCTCGACCAGGCGGGTGTCGATCTGCGGGGTCGCCTCGGCGGTGCTCAGGGACAAGGACAGCAGGAGCATGGACATGGTGTCGTGCTATCCGCTCGTCGTGCGCCGCGCCCTGCCCGTGCTCCTGCTCCTTCTCCTGCCGCTGGCCCTGTTCCCGGGCCTGCTGGCGGGCAGGAGCATCTCGGCCCACGACCACCTCAGCGTGCACCACGCCTTCCAGTCCGAGGCGGGGGGCCACGTGCGTCACCCGCTGCTCTCGGATCCGGCGCTGCAGTTCGCGGCGCTCCGTAAGAGCGTCGTGCGGGAGCTGAGGGCGGGCCACGCGCCGCTGTGGAACCCCGACATCTACGGCGGCGCGCCGCTGCTGGCTGACGGTCAGAGCATGGTCGGCTCACCGGTGACCTGGCTGCACCTGCTGCTTCCGGACGGCCTCGCGCAGACCCTGGGCGCGCTGGGGATCCTCTGGTGGACGGGGCTGGGCAGCTGGCTGCTCCTGCGCCGGCTCGAGCGGCCCCGACCCCAGGCGCTGCTCGGCGCCGCCGCGGTGATGACGGGGCCCTTCACCTCGGTGTGGCTGCTGCATCCACACGCCGCCACGTTCTGCTGGATCCCCGGGCTGCTCTGGGCCCTCGAGAAGCGCAGCGTGCCGCTGGTGGCGCTGACCTCGGCGGGGCTGCTGGCGGGCGGCCACCCCGAGACCGCCGCGCACGGCGTGATCATCGCGCTCTGCTGGTCCCTGGTCCGCGCCCGGAGCCTGCAGGCGGTGCTCGGGCTGGGCCTGGGGTTGCTGATCTCGGCCCCCTTCACGCTGCCCCTGCTGGACGCGGTGCTCGGCTCGGCCACCGCGCAGGCCCACGGCGGCAACCGCGTCCTGGTCAGCCAGCTGCTGGATCTGGTCTGGCCGGGGCTCCAGGGGCATCCTGCGGACACCGGCTACACCGGCGCGGGGGCCTGGGCGGACGGGGTGCTCCACCCCGGGCTCGCCACCTTGGCGCTGGGGCTCGCGTCGCTCCGGCATCGAGCGGGTCGCTGGCTGCTCGGCGCCTGGCTGGTCTGCCTGCTGCTGGCCCTGGCCGGCACGCCGGTGCTCAACTCGGCTCGCCTGGGGACCCTCGGGGCCCTGTTCGTGGCGCTGGCGGCCGCCTGGGCTGTCCAGGGTCGCTGGGCCTGGCTGGCCCTGGTGGCCGTCATCGGCACCGGGACCTGGGCCCGCTGGCACGACCAGGGCACGCTCGAGGGGCTGCCCGAGCCGGCGCCCTGGACCCAGGAGCTGGTCGATCTGACCGGGCAGGGCAGGGTGATCGGCCTGGGCTGGGCCCTGCAGCCGAACACCGGCAGCCTGGTGGGGCTGCGCGACCTGCGGGGCTACGACCTGCCCGTGTCGGTGGAGACCGAGGCGCTGATGAGCGCGCTGGATCGGCAGATCCGCCGCCCCTGGTTCCCGGTGGACGCGCTCGACGCCAGCAACCGCGGCGTGCTCGAGTTCGGGGCCGTCCGCTACGTCCTGGCCCCCGAGCCCCAGTTCGGCCTGGAGGCCGTGGAGCTCGGATCGCCGACGCCGCTGCTGGTCTACGCGCTGGACCCCCAGGCGCCTCGGGCCTGGCTGGCGACGGGGGCGCGATCGGCGGCCAGCCGGCAGCAGGCGCTGAGCTTCTTGCAGGCTGGCTACTCGGGGCGAGGGAATCCTCCCGTCGAGGGTCTGGGGCCCGCGCGCCTGCCCGCCGAGGGCCAGGTCCTCTCCGTTGAGCTGGTGGACGAGGGCTGCTCGACGGTGCGCCTGCGCCTGCCCGAGGGGCACCGCGGTGGGCTGGCTGTGCTGGCGGACCGCTACGACGAGGACTGGCGGGTAGAGGTGGACGGCGAGGAGGCCGAGATCCTGCGCACGGGCGGCTTCTTCCGGGGCGTCGAGGTGGCCGCGGGGGCCCGCGAGCTGGTCTTCCGCTACAGCCCCCTCAGCGTCCGCGTCGGGGGCCTGGCGGGCCTGATCGGCCTGCTCCTGCTGGGCGCCTACCTGGCCAGGACGAGCAGGTTCCGGGGCGTCACCGAGGCCTGACAGAAGCGGCCGAGCTGCACGGTTCGGCCCTGCTCCTCCAGCGCCACGGCTCTGTCCAGCACGAGGTAGAGCTCCAGGCTGCGCTGGTAGATGGCCCGCACCAGGCCCAGCGCGCGCAGCTCGCGGGACCGCTGCCAGCCCGCCCGCTCCGCGGCCTGGGCCTCGAAGGGCGGCAGCTCGTAGCCGGCCCGTCGCGCCTGGAGCTGGGCCCACTGGGCGAACGAGAGCTGCGTCAGCGTGCTCTTGGCGCAGCTGGGGACGGGGTGGTGGCGGTCCTCCCCGGTGTGTTCGCGCAGCAGGAGGTCCAGCGCGATCCGCCAGGCCTGCTGGCGGCGTCGCAGGACCTGGCGTCGCTCCCGCAGCGAGTGCTCGCCGACGGTGGAGAGGAAGATGTGCTTCCGCTCCAGGCCCAGGTCGGGGGCGGCCTGGGAGAAGCGCCGGTTCCAGCCAGCGGTGCTGCGGATGTAGCAGCAGGGGGCCAGCGCGATGGCCCCGAGGTGCTGGCCATGCAGGATCAGCTGCGCGTGGAGGTCTCCGCAGGCGTGCAGGGCGACGACGGCTCGCCCGGACTCGAGCTCGGCGACGCCGCTGGGCTCCATGGCGTCCGCCTCGACCGCCTTGACCCCTCCCAGGGCCAGCGCGCCCAGGACCAGGTCCGGGTCGCGCTCCAGGCAAGTGACCTCGCGCCCTGTGCGCTCCGCCAGGTGGCGTCCCAGGTGGCCGTGTCCCGAGCACCAGTCCAGGACCGAGGTCTCCAGCTCCGGCGGCCACCAGGCCACCAGCGCGCTCACGAAGGCCTCGATCTGGTCGCGCTTCCGGCCCTTCACGCGCCGGCCTCGGGGGCCTCGGAGGCCGGGTGACGAGGCGAGATCAGGGACCGCCTCGAGCGCCCTGGCCTCGGCCAGGAGGGTCGGAAAGGGCTCCGGGAGGCTCAGGAGCTCCGGTGAGCGCTCGCCGAGCTCGACCTCGTCCTGGCTCAGGCCGAGCAGCGCCCCGAGGAGCTCCGGATGGTCGCGCAGGGCGTCCAGACGGT